>JAFDWA010000011.1 GCA_018268735.1 Actinomycetota bacterium
GGCCTCGTCGATCCCGACGGCGACACCCTCGCGACCCTGCTGAGGTATCCGGCGCGTCACGGTCGGACCGTCGTGGTCGTGGTCCACGGGGACGACCTCCCGGCCCACATCCCCGGGCTCCTCCTCGACCATCCCGAGATCGACCTGCGAGCGGTCGAGCTCGACGGGGACCCGGCATCCGCCGAACGACTGGCCGAGGTGCTGCGCGACGGTCTGCGGCCACAGGTGCTGCGCATACGGCAAGGTCACGCCACGAGCGGCCGACTGCTCGCGACGCCGGTGCCCGACGTCGTCGCGAGCGTCGCCCCGGCAGGCCAGCGCGAGCACACAGCGGTGTGGGGCGACGACGGCTCGTTGCACGTCGCCGCAGGGCTGCGACCCGGTGCGGCTGACGCCGCGCCCGCGGGACAGGAGCGGATCCGCATCCTCGTCGATCGGGCGGTCGTCGCGGGCGCTGCCGCCGAGCTCGCACTGGCGGGCGAACCCGCAGGGGTGGGAGCCGTCGGACGGGTGCTCGCTGGTCCGTCCGGGCTCCGTGACCGCACGGTCGCCGTCGTCGCCCGGGGCGCGGCGACCACCCAGATCGAGGTGGACGCCGATCGCGTGTGGCCGGTGCCCGACGTCGCGACCGGCACCGCCGCGCTCCTGGCCCTCCTGGCGCTGCACGCGGACCTGCCCGCCGCGGCCGCAGCGGCACCAGGGGTGCTGCGCGCCGCCTTCGTGGCGCTCGTCGAGGTCGGACACCTCGCCGCCCCGGACACCACCGCGCTGGACACCACCGCCCCGACCACCACCGCGCTGGCCGACCTCGCCGGCACGAGGCCCGACGCCCCGGCGACGGTGGTCGTCGGGGATCCGTCCACGCCCGTCGAGGAGGTCTCGGACCGCTGGGACGCAACCGGCCGCTGGGCTGTCCTCGCGGCGGAGGACGATCCGCTCGGCGACGCGGTGCTCGCGTGGCTCCGCGACCGCGGCGCGGAGATCGTCACGATGGACTCGACCGACGACGAGGCTGCGCTCACCGGGGTGGTGGCGATCGGCGACGCCCCGCTGGAACCGCTCGCCGGGCTCGACCGCCCCGTGATCTGGATCGGCCCCTCTGCAGTGCTCCTCGGCGGCAGCGAGGTCGATCCCGCTGCCGCCCGAGCGGCTGCGATCATGGCTGCACGACGCCGCGGGGGCCGACCCGCCACGACGTTCCTCGTCGGTCCGGACGTGGAGCACGCCGACGGGCTGGCCGTGCTCGATCGGGTGCTGTCGAGCGGGGTCGACGTCGCTGCCTACGACCCGCTGCAGCGCGAGGCGCTCGCCGCTTCCGACGTCGCCGGCGCTGCCCACGACGGCTGGTTCACCGCCCTCGCGCACCCGGACCCCATCGCCGACGCCACCGGTGATCTGCCGCTCGCCGCTGCGCTCGCCGGAGCCGACGGGGACGGGCGACTCGCCATCGTCAGACGGCACATCGCTGCCGACATCGCGACGATCATCGGCATCGACGACGCCTCGATCGACACCGCCGAGCCGCTGGACACCTACGGAGTGGACTCGCTCGTCGGCATGGAGATGCGCAGCCGCATCCAGTCGAGCTTCGCCTACGAGGTGCCGCTGACGGAGCTGTCGCGGTCGATGACCGTGGACGACCTCTCGTCGCACCTGGTGGAGCACGCTGTGCCGGCGCTGGTGCGCGCCGGGGCCGGCGCGACCGGCGCGACCGAGCCCGCTGCTGTCCGACACGGCGGCGGGACCGAGCACCCGGGGTCCGCTGCGGTCGCGGTCCGCCGAGGCGACGGACCGACGAGCTGGTGGGTGCCGGGCATCTTCGGTGCCGCCGAGGTGTTCGGCCCGCTCGGTGACGCCCTGGACGGTCACGACATGTGGGCGCTGGAGCAGGCCGGCGCGACCGCCACCTCGGTCATCGACGTGGCGACCGCCCACCTGCGCACGATCCGCTCACGTCAGCCTGTCGGGCCCTACCGGATCGGCGGCTACTCCTACGGCGCGCTGGTGGCGGCGGAGATCGCCGTCGCGCTGGAGTCCGCCGGAGAGGCCGTCGAGCGGCTGTGGCTGCTCGACCCGCCGCCGGTCGCCGCGACCGGGGACCCCACGGGCGTGCGGACCAGCGCCGTCCGGAGCCTGCTGGCGGAGCACCTCTCGGAGCTCTTCGGCATCGACGCCCTCGCCGTCGACGACCTCCCGCCGTTGAGCGTCGAGGTCCGACGGGACGATCTCGCGCCGCTCGGATCGAGGCTGTCGTCGGGCTCCACTCCCTGGAGCGCCGAGCAGGCGACCGATCACCTGGTCCGCGTGTGGTCCACCACGACCGCCTCGCTCCAGGCGATGGCGGAGCACCGCCCGTCAGGTGTCGTCGCCGCAGCGACCGACCTCGTCGTCGCCGAGCTCAGCGGCCTGGGCGGACACGACACCGCCGCCGGCTGGCACGACGTCCTCGCCGGCGACGTGACGCCCACGACGCTCGACACCGACCACAGCGGACTCCTGCGAGCGGCGCACGCCGCCGCAGTGGCCGAGGTGGTCCGACGCTCGCTCGGAGGACCGACCCCCATGTGGGTGCCGAACCCGGAGGACCCGATGACCACCGACACGGCTGCGGCGACCGGGCTCCGAGGCGCCCGTCGACGCCTCATCGCGGGCCTCACAGCCAGCCCGCGCTCACGATCGGCCGTCGGCGCCGTGGGCAACGCCTACCGCCAGGCGGACTTCTTCCTGCGTGCGCTCGGCGCCGAACGCCGGTTCCGCCGCATGTGCGTGACCGGCGAGGACTTCATCGTCGGAGAGCACGCGCAGATCAACAACCTCTCCGGTGACCCCGAGCGGATCCGATTCGGCCACAACTGCCTGGTCGACGGCTACATCAACCTGCAGGAGCACGGGTACTTCACGATGGGCAGCTACTCCGGACTCGGAGAGGGCGTGCGCATCGACTGCTCCGGCTACGTGGAGATCGGCAACGGCTGCACGATGGCGGAGGGCGTGTACGTCATCGACGGCCTGCACCACCCGATCCTCGTCGACGAGCGGATCCGCCACGGCATCGACCTGTTCCAGGGCGACCACGTGATGGACGCGTACGGAACCGGGACCGAGACCTCCTACGTCCGGATCGAGGACCTCGTCTGGATCGGCTTGCGTGCCATCGTCCTCAGCGGGGTCACGATCGGCCGCGGTTCGGTCATCGCCGCCGGGGCGGTGGTGTCGAGCGACGTCCCGCCGTTCTCGGTCGTGGCCGGCAACCCGGCGCGGGTCGTCGGTCGCATCCCGGCAGAGGACTTCGACATCGAGTCGCATCCGACCTTCCAGGCGACGCGCGGCAACCAGCGCCTGCCGGACCACCGGCGACCGGTCCGCGACGTCCTCGACGAGATCGCGGCGAGGGTCGCCGCACGCAGGACCTGAGAGCTCAGGTCAGCTCGCCGGCGCGGGCCTGTGCGAACAGGCGCGACCAGGCGGTGATCCGATCCTCGCCGATCCGGGCTCGCTTCTCCGGATCCTCGACGCCCAGCCCCTCGCGCTCGGCGAGGCAGAGCACCGCGACCTTGCCCTCGGCCCGGTTCTGCTTGACGACGAGCGCCGCCTCTCCGACGTCGTCGAGCGAGTACGTCTCGGTGAGGAGGGGCTGGATCGTCCCCCGGTCGATCAGCGCGTTGACGTCGTGGTTCTCCTGCATGTTCGCACCGTGGGATCCGATGATCCGCTTGAGCTTCATCCAGAGGTGGCGGTTGTCGTACTCGAGGTCGTAGCCGGTCGTCGCGGCGCAGGTGACGATCGATCCACCGCGCTTCGCGACGAACACCGACGCGCCGAACGTCTCGCGGCCGGGGTGCTCGAACACGATGTCCGGATCGGCGCCCGCCATCGATCGGATCTGCTTGCCGAGCCGGCGCCATTCGGACTCGTCCTGGGTGTCGGGATCCTTCCAGAACCGGTAGCCCTCGGCGCTGCGGTTGATGACGTGCTCGCATCCCAGCTCGTGCAGCACCGCCTCGCGCTCCGCCGAGGAGACGACCGCGACAGGGATGCCACCGCCTTCGAGCACGAGCTGGACCGCATAGCCGCCGATGCCGCCGGTGGCGCCCCAGATCAGCACGACGTCGCCCTGTCGCATCTGCGCGGCGTGGCGGCCGACCAGCATGCGGTAGCTCGTCCCGGCGCACAGCATGTTGACCGCAGCCTCCTCCCACGTGAGGTGGGTCGGCTTGGGCAGCAGCTGGGATGCTCGCACCACGCTCAGGTCGGCGAGGCCGCCGAAGTTCGTCTCGAAGCCCCACGCCTTCTGGTTGGCAGCGAGCATCTGGTCGTCGTTGGCGGCCGGGTCCTGGTCGTGGGTGACCACCGGTGCCATCACGACGCGGTCACCGACCTTCCAGCCACGGACCGCGCTGCCGGTGCGCACGATGATGCCGGCGCCGTCGGATCCCACGACGTGGTGGTCCTGGCTGTGGCGACGCTCCCACTGGCCCTCGCGTGCGAAGCGGTCGAGGAACAGGAACGTCGACAGCGGCTCGAACACCGAGGTCCACACGGTGTTGTAGTTGATGGCGCTCGCCATCATCGCCACGACGACCTCGTCGGGTGCGAGCTCCGGCATCGGGACCTCGCCGACGTGCAGCGAGCGTCGCGGGTCCTTGTCGACCGAGGGGACGTCCGCGAACATCTCCTGCTCCGAGCGAAGCGTGTGGGCCGCCCGGTAGGTCTCACCCAGAGGGATCGCGGCGAGGTCGTCGCCGTCCACCCCGGCTCGGATGGCCTCCCTGATCGCGTCGATGCTCACCTGTCCCCCGTCTGGTCGCGGACACCGGCCCGCCGGGACGGGCGACGGCGTCAAGTGGTCTCAGCCACCCTATCGGGACCCGTCAGGAACCAGGGACGCCGACGAGCTCGAGCGAGCCCTCCTCGAACATGCGCTTGGCGGCATGGCGTTGGATCTTGCCGCTCGAGGTCTTCGGCAGGCTGCGCGGCGCGATGAACACGACCTCCGACGGAGCGACCTGGTAGTGCTCGACCACCGCCGCCTGCACCGCCCGGGCTGCCGCGTCGAGATCGCCGATCGTCGACTCGTTGACCTCCGCGACGATCGCGACCCCCTCGGTCGAACCGTCCACGTCGGCGACAGCGAAGGCGGCGACGCAGCCGGCGCGGACCCCCGGAACCGACTCGGCGACCAGCTCGAGGTCCTGCGGGTAGAGGTTGCGTCCGCGCACGATCAGGATGTCCTTGATCCTGCCGGCCACGTAGAGCTGGCCGTCGTGGAAGAACCCGAGGTCACCGGTGCGCAGGAACGGCCCCTCGCCGTCGGACGTCGTTGCGTGGAAGACCTCGGCGGTCTGACGGCGACGACCCCAGTACCCGTGGCCGACGCTGGGTCCGGCGAGCCAGATCTCGCCGAGTCGATCGTCCTCCAGCGGAGCGGACGAGTCAGGATCGACGATGCGGATGTCGTGGAGCGGTCCACCGACCCCGCACGACACCAGCTCGACCGAGCGGGCCTCCTCCGAGGGCTCCTCCGAGGGCTCCTCCACGAGCGCCGACACGGCGCGACCGGCTGCGAGCTCGTCCCGATCGAAGCGCGAGATCAGGGGGAGCTCACCGGTCGGCTTGGCCGACACGTAGAGGGTCGACTCCGCCAGGCCGTAGCAGGGCAGCATCGTGCGCTGCGAGTATCCGTGGGGCTCGAACGCCTCTGCGAAGCGTCGGATCGTCGACGCTCTGACGGGCTCGGCACCGTTGAACGCGTACTTCCAGCTCGACAGGTCGAGCCCCTCGCGGTCCTCCGCGGCGATGCGCCGGACGCAGAGCTCGAAGGCGAAGTTCGGAGCAGGACTCGTGGTGGCGGAGTAGGTCGAGATCGCTCGCAGCCACCGCAGGGGTCGGGAGAGGAAGTCGAGCGGCGACATGAGCGCACCCTGCCCACCTCGGTACAGCGGTTCGAGGATGCCGCCGATCAGGCCCATGTCGTGGTACGGCGGCAACCAGGACACGCCGATGAACGGGTCGTCCCCGCCGCTGCTGGCGCGGATGAGCTCGAGGTTGGCGAGGAGGTTCCCGTGGCTCAGCACGACGCCCTTCGGCAGCGACGTGGATCCGGAGGTGTACTGGATGAACGCCGTCGTGTCCTGCGTCGAGCCCGGATCGGCCCAGTCGTCACCTCCGCTGGAGGTGGCATCGCCGACGAGGATCCACGGCGTCCTCGCGAGGTCCGGTGCCACGGCCCAGAGCTCGTCGCGGAACGCCACGAAGAGGTCGTCGGTGAGGATCGCGACGGCTTCTGCGTCCTGGGCGATCGCCTGCAGGCGAGGCACGCTGCGCTTGATGTTGACCATGTCCGGCAGGAAGGCCGGCACGGCGATCATCCCGGCGTAGAGGCAGCCGAAGAACGCAGCGAGGAAGTCCGGGCCCGGCGCCATGAGGATCACGACGCGGTCGCCGGGCCCTCCGACCTGGGCGAGTCGTGACGCCACCGATCGTGCATCGCTGTCGAGCGACCCGAAGGTGATCTCCATCACGTCGTCGTCGCCGTCGAGCAGGTACCAGAACGACGTGTCGGCTCCCTGCTCGCCAGCGCGGCTGCGGAGCATGTCCACCAGGCTCACGAACACAGACGGACCTCCAGCCAACGACATCCCCGGAACGACATCCGATCGAGGGTACCAAGGCTCGGATGGACCTCCGACCCCGCGGCGTCACATGCCGCGGAACCACCAGGAGCGCATGGGCTCGAATCCCTGGCTCACGAGGAACGCCGCGTCCGCGGCGTCGGTGGCAGCGGCGACGACCGCTGCAGCGGCGCCGCGTGTCGCCGCAGCAGAGACCCACGCCCGCAGCACCTGCCCGGCGATCCCCTCTCGCCGTCGGTCCGCGACGACCGAGACCCGATCGAGCTCGACCACCGACGCGCCGGGAGGGAGTCGTCCGGCTGCGACGCCGAGCACCCGGTCCGGCTCGCCGGGTTGCTCGGCGACGACCACGATGTGCTGCGCGCGACCCGCGGCACCGGGCACCGTGGCCGTCACTCCGAGCAGGTCCGCAGCGGCAGGTTCGACCATCGAGACGGTCCGCAGCACGAGCTCCACGCCACCGCGACCGACGACGAGCGGACCGCCGAGCGGCTCCTCGCGCACCGGCACCCAGCAGGCCTGGCCGTGGCGAGGGTGCTCCGGCCCGTGGCGGTGCTGCTCCAGCAGGTGCAGCGAGCAGCAGCTCCAACGTTGGCGCAGGCCGGCGAAGGCCCGCATCCCGGCCTCGATCAGGGCGGTGTCCAACTGCTCGCAGATCGTGACGTGCGGATGGAACGGCCACACGTCAGGGCGGTCGAAGGGGCCGGCGCGCAGGTGGCCGCGCAGGGAGCGGAGGCCGTCGAGGTCGGCGCCGTCCACGGCGAGGTGCAGCGTCGGGGTCTCCGGGAGGAACGTCGCCACCGGTCCGACATCGAGATCGAACGGGTGCGAGGCACCCGCAACCCGTCGGAGCAGCGCGGTCACAGCAGGCAGGTCCTGCGCCGCAACGTTGACCGGCGGGACCAGCGTCAGGTGCGGGGCGACGTGGAAGGGCTCAGCGACGCCGACCGATCGTCGCAGCACGTCGATCTCCGACGCCTCCGAGGGAGGCGCCAGCACCGCAACGGCGAGACGGCGACGGGCCACCCCCGCGACGCTAGCGACCGGTCGCAGCGCCCCACACCCGCCCCCGGCTCAGGACCCCTCTGCAGCCTCGAGGCGGGTGCTGGCACGGGCGAGCGCGGCACGGGCCTCCGGGTCGTCCGCGTCGACGCGCAGCGCCTCCTCGGCGCGGGCCTTCGCCGCGCGGGCACGATCGACGTCGATCGTGTCGGCGAGCTCGGCGACGTCGGAGAGGATCGTGACCCGCGTGTTGCCGGCCGCATCGGGCGGAGAGACCTCGACGAACCCCTGGTGCACCGCGATGACCTGGACGGTCCCGTCGGCGGCCTTCAGGCGCACCTGGTGGGTGGCCAGCACGCCGATGAACGGGATGTGGCCGACCTGGAAGCCGATCTCACCGGTCGTGGTGCGGCAGATGACCATCTCCGCCTCGCCGGAGTAGGCGATGCGCTCCGGGCTGACGAGCTCGACCTCGAGAGCCATCAGGCGCTCGCCTCCAGCTCCTTGGCCTTGCGCATCGCGTCCTCTGCGCCGCCGACGTTGAAGAACGCCTGCTCGGGCAGGTGGTCGAGGTCGCCGTTGACGAGCATCTCGAAGGACTCGACGGTGTCCTCGACCGGGGTGAAGATGCCGGGCAGGCCGGTGAACACCTCGGCGACGAACATGGGCTGGGCGAGGAACTTCTGGATCTTGCGGGCCCGGTCGACGGTGACGCGGTCCTCTTCGGAGAGCTCGTCGATGCCGAGGATGGCGATGATGTCCTGCAGCTCCTTGTAGCGCTGCAGCATCTCCTGCACCCGGCGGGCCACTGCGTAGTGGCGCTCGCCGACGACCTCGGGGGTCAGGATCGAGCTCGACGATGCCAGCGGATCCACTGCCGGGTAGATGCCGAGCGAGGCGATGTCACGGCTCAGCTCGGTGGTGCCGTCGAAGTGGGTGAAGGCGGTGAACGGCGCAGGGTCGGTGTAGTCGTCCGCGGGCACGTACACGGCCTGGAGCGACGTGATCGAACGGCCGCCGGTCGAGGTGATCCGCTCCTGGAGCTCGCCCATCTCGTCGGCCAGGGTCGGCTGGTAGCCGACCGCCGCAGGCATGCGGCCGAGCAGGGTCGACACCTCGGAACCGGCCTGGGTGAAACGGAAGATGTTGTCGATGAACAGCAGCACGTCCTGGCCCTGGACGTCACGGAAGTACTCCGCCATCGTCAGCGCCGAGAGCGCGACCCGCAGCCGCACGCCGGGCGGCTCGTCCATCTGACCGAAGACCAGGGCGGCCTTGTCGAGCACCGAACCCGACTCGCCCAGCGCCGTCTCGCCCATCTCGATCAGGAGGTCGGTGCCCTCACGGGTGCGCTCCCCCACACCGGCGAACACCGACACGCCACCGAACTGGGAGGCGACCCGGTTGATCATCTCGGTGATGAGCACGGTCTTGCCGACGCCGGCGCCGCCGAACAGGCCGATCTTGCCGCCCTGGAGGTACGGGGTGAGCAGGTCGATCACCTTGATGCCGGTGGCGAACATCTGCGCCTTGGGCTCGAGGGTGTCGAACGCCGGCGCCTCACGGTGGATGGACCAGCGCTCGGGTGCGTCGACGGAGTCGACGTCGAGCGGCTGGCCCAGCACGTTGAACACGTGGCCGAGCGTGGCGTCACCGACCGGCACCGAGATGCCGTGGCCCAGGTTGCGCACGGCGGTCCCGCGGACGAGGCCGTCGGTCGGCTTCATGGCGATGGCCCGGACCCGGTTGTCGCCGATCTGCTGGGCGACCTCTGCCACCACCACGGTGTCGACGCCGTCGACGGTGATGGTGAACTCGAGCGCCTGGTTGATCTCGGGCACGGAGTCCGACGGGAAC
The DNA here is from genome assembly GCA_018268735.1 of Actinomycetota bacterium. Classification (GTDB taxonomy): domain Bacteria; phylum Actinomycetota; class Acidimicrobiia; order Acidimicrobiales; family Microtrichaceae; genus Dermatobacter. Next base: position 9,492 of record JAFDWA010000011.1, read on the forward strand.
TCCACGTCGACCACGGGGCCGGCGATGGCGACGATGCGGCCGTCGGTCAGTTCGGTGTCGGTGACGGTCATGGTGGCTCCTGGGCTGCGGGTCGTGTCGGGTCAGGCTGGTGACGCTGGCGGTCAGGTCCGGACAGGACCCGACGCGTGGCGGTGGCCGAGCTCGTGGAACGGCTCGGTGTCGAGGTGGTGCAGGATGATCTCTCCCGGCTCCTCGCGGTCATCCGCGAGGGCCTCGGCGCCGCCGATGATCTCCATGATCTCGGTGGTGATGGCGTCCTGACGGACCTGGTTCATCTTCCGGGTGTACTTGACGATCAGCTCTTCGGCGTTGTCGGTGGCCGACTTCATCGCCCGCTGGCGGCTCGCGAGCTCCGACGCCGCTGCGTCGAGGAGCGCGGCGAAGACCCGGGACTCGACGTAGCGCGGCAGCAGCGTCTCGAGCACCGCGCTGGCCGAGGGCTCGAACTCGAAGCCGGCGGTGGCGGTGGCGTCGCCGCTCTCGGCGATCGTGTGGGTGTCCTCCAGCGGCAGGAAGCGGCGGACGACCACCTCCTGGGATCCGAGCGAGATGAACCTCGTGTAGACGAGGTCGATGCGGTCACAGCCGCCGTGCTCGAACAGGTCGCGCACCCGAGCGGCGACGGCGACCGCGTCCTCGAAGCTCGGGTTCTCCGAGAACCCCTCGAAGCTCGCCTCGATCGGGTAGTGGCGGAAGCTGAAGTACGCCTTGGGCTTGCGGCCCACGGTCACGAGCGCGTAGTCGTGACCCTCCGACCGGGCGGCCTGGACCTCTCGCTCGGCGGCCTTGATGACCGACGAGTTGTAGGCACCGGCCAGGCCACGGTCCGCGGCCAGCACCACGACGCCGACCTTCTCGACCACGCCCAGCGGACGCAGGAGCGGGTGGTCGACCTCGGCGCCGGCCGCTGACAGGTCCTGGATGACCTGGGTGATGTGCTCCGCGTACGGACGGGCCTCGTTGGCGCGCTGCTGGGCCTTGACGACGCGCGTCGCCGCGATCAGCTCCATCGCGCGGGTGATCTTCTTGGTGTTCTGGACGCTGGAGATCTTCCGTCGGAGGATCCGCTCCTGTGCACCGGCCATGTCGGCTCCCTAGGTCCCGTCCGCCTCAGACCGTCGCCGCGTCCTCACCGCCGTCACGGGTGACGTCCTCCTCGGGGAGGTGGCGGCTGGAGCGCGCGATGGTGGCGTCGGGATCGGCCTGGGCCTGCGCCGGCGGGGCTGCGCCGTCGACGGTCGTCCCCTGGAACTGCGCCGCGAACGCCTTGACGGCGGCGTCGAAGGCGTCCTCGTCGTCGATCTTCCCGGTCGTTCGGATCGCGTCGAGCATCGCCGCGTGACGGGTGCGGAACCAGTCGAGCAGCCCGTCCTCGAACGAGCGGACGTCCTCGATCGAGATGCTGTCGAGGTAGCCACGGGTCCCGGCGAAGATGACCACGCACTGGTCCTGGACCGCCATCGGGCTGTTGATGCCCTGCTTGAGCAGCTCGGTGAGCCGGTAGCCGCGCTCGAGCTGCGCCTTGGACACCGCGTCGAGGTCCGAGCCGAACGCAGCGAACGCCTCGAGCTCGCGGAACTGCTGCAGGTCGGACTTGAGGGTGCCCACTGCGGTCTTCATCGCCTTGATCTGTGCGGCGGAACCCACGCGTGACACCGAGATGCCGACGTCGACCGCCGGACGCACACCGGACTTGAACAGGTCGTCCTGCAGGAAGATCTGGCCGTCGGTGATCGAGATCACGTTGGTCGGGATGTAGGCGGAGACGTCACCGGCCTTGGTCTCGATGACCGGCAGCGCCGTGAGGGAACCGGCACCGTTCTCGTCGGAGAGCTTGGCGGCCCGCTCCAGCAGGCGGCTGTGCAGGTAGAAGACGTCGCCGGGGTAGGCCTCGCGACCCGGTGGGCGACGCAGCAGCAGCGACACCTGGCGGTACGCCTCGGCCTGCTTGGAGAGGTCGTCGTAGACGACGAGGGCGTGCTCGCCGTGCTCCATCCAGTGCTGGCCCATCGCGCAGCCGGCGTACGGAGCGAGGTACTTGAACGGCGCCGGGTCCGACGCCGGGGCGACCACCACGACGGTGTACTCGAGCGCTCCCCGCTCGGCGAGGGTCGCCACCGTCTGCGCGACGGTCGACGCCTTCTGGCCGATCGCGACGTAGATGCACTTCACGCCGAGGCCACGCTGGTTGAGGATCGTGTCGATGGCGATCGTGGTCTTGCCGGTCTTGCGGTCGCCGATGATCAGCTCCCGCTGACCACGACCGATCGGGATGAGCGAGTCGATGGCCTTGATGCCGGTCTGCATCGGCTCGCCCACGGGCTGGCGACCCATGATGCCGGGCGCCTGGATCTCCATGCGTCGGGGCTGGACGCCGACGAGCGGACCCTTGCCGTCGATGGGCTCGCCGAGGGTGTTCACGACCCTGCCCAGGACGCCGTCGCCGACGGGCACCGAGAGGATGTTGCCGGTCGCCTTGACCGTCTGGCCCTCCTCGATCGAGTCGACCTCGCCGAGCACCACGGCCCCGATCGAGTCCTCGTCCAGGTTGAGGGCGAGGCCCAGCAGACCGGACTCGAACTCGAGCAGCTCGTTGACCGCCGCGTCGGGCAGGCCCGACACCCGGGCGATGCCGTCGCCGACCTCGATGACGCGGCCGACCTGGGTCAGCTCGACGTCCGGGGCGAAGCCCTCCAGGTTCTTCTTGATCGCCGCGGTGATGTCGGCGGTGTTGATCGTGAGCTCAGCCATCTCAGAAGGCCTCTCGGAGTTGGTTCAGGCGGGTACGTACGGAGCCGTCGATCACCGAGTCGCCGATCGTGGTGACGATGCCACCCATCACGGTCGGGTCGACGACGTTGCGGATCGTGATGTCGATGTCGGTGCGGGCCTTGAGCGCTGCTGCGAGCTCGCTGAGCTGCGCTTCGGTGAGCGGCACCGCTGAGCGCACCTCCGCGACGGACTGGCCCCTGGCCGCAGCGCTGCGACGAGCCAGCTCGTCCGCGATCGCCGGCAGGTCGGAGATGCGCCCGGCCGACACCAGCATCGACGTGAACGACACCGTGGTGCGCGACGCCTTGCCGTCGAGGAGGTCCTCGACGATCTGGGCGCGGCGCTCGACGGGGAGGTGGACGTCGGTCAGGGTGCTGCGGAGCTCGTCGTTGCCGGTCAGGAGCCGGCCGAGGCGGAACAGCTCGTCGGTGACCTCATCGGTGCTGGCCTCGGCCGCGGCGATGCTGTAGGCAGCATCTGCGTAGGCGGAGATCTGTGCGTCGCTCATGTTGGTGTCCGTCGTTCGGGAGTGCTGTGTCGTTCAGGAGTGCTGTGTCGTTCGGGGGAGCTGTGTCGTTCTTCGGGCGACCGGGTCAGTTCTGCGAGCCGACCTGGCTGATGTAGGCGTCGATCAGGCGCTGCTGGGTGGCGTCGTCGAGCGCCGAGCCGACGACCTCCTCCGCCGCTCCGAGTGCGAGGCGCGACAGCTCGCCGGAGAGGTCGGCCGTCGCCTGGGTGCGGGTGGCGACGAGATCGGTGGCGGCACGCTCGCGCAGCGCCGCGATGTCGGACTCGGTCCGCGCCGCGGTGTCGACGCCGAGCTGGTCGGCGGCTCGGCGAGCCTCCTCGACGATGCGGCCTGCTTCGGCGTCGGAGTCCGCGAGCGCCGCCTTGATCCGGTCGCGCTCTGCTTCGGCAGATTCACGGGCGGCGGAGGCCTCGCCGAGTCGATCGGCGATCTTCTCGGACCGACCTCGCATGCCCTTGGCGATGAAGTCCTTGCCGAACTTCACGAGCAGGAAGGCGACGACGAGGAAGGCGAGGGTGCCCCAGATGACCTCGTTGATGTCGGCAGGGAGCCACCAGCCGTTGCTGCCCTCGGATGCGAGGACGTTGAGTGCGTTCATCTCTCGGGTTCCTCCCGGCCTCAGCGCTGTCCGCCGGAGCGGTTCACGTAGTCGTCGACGGTGCCGCGGTGCGCAGCGGGGTCGAGCGGGGCCTGCACGACCTTGGAGGCCGCGGCGACCGCGAGCTCGGCGACGTCTCCGGTGAGCTCCCCGAGCGCTGCGGCCCGCTGGCGGTCGAGCTCGGCCATCGCGTCCTGGCGCTCGGCAGCGAGCTCCGTCTCGACCGCTGCGACCTGCTGCGACCGACGCTGCTCTGCGGTCGCACGGGCTTCCTCGAGCACGCGCGACGCCTCGCCACGCGCCTCGGCGAGGGTGGCGTCGTAGTCACGTCGGACCTGCTCGGCCTGCGTGGACGCGGTCTCGGCGGCCTCGAGGTCGGACTGGACCTGCGCGTCGCGCTGTGCCCGGATCCGCATCAGCGGCGGAAGGCACACGTAGCGCATGAGGATCCACAACAGGAAGAAGAACACCGCACCCCAGAACAGCTCCCCTTTGTTGTCGGGGACCACGGGGTTGATCGAACTGCTGCCTTCTGCGGCCAGCACACTCAGTTGAGCGAGCATCGGGTACTCCTGGTTCGGTCGACCCCGTGAGGGGTCGCTCGGTCGGTCCGGTCAGGTCGTCGGTGTGATCAGACGAACTTCAGGAGGATGAAGACCACGAAGCCGATGAGGGCGAGCGCCTCGGTGAAGGCGATGCCGAGGAACATCGTGGTCTGGACCTGCCCGGCGGACTCGGGCTGGCGTGCCATGGCCTGCACGGCCTGGCCGACGAGGTAGCCGATGCCGATGCCCGGGCCGATCGCGGCGAGGCCGTAGGCCATGCCGGCGCCCGACGCGGCGCTGACGCCCTTCGCGTCTGCGGCGCTGAGACCGGTGGTGTCGCCCGCCTGGGCGATGATCGCTGCGGCGTGGTGCAGTGCGCTCATTGGGTTGGGTTCTCCTGTGGTCTGACCGTCGAGGTGTGTGCTCGACGACCGGGTTGTCTGGGTGTGGACTGGATCAGTGGGCGGGGTGCAGGGCCCCGCCGATGTACACGGCGGTGAGCAGGCTGAAGATGAACGCCTGCAGGAACGCCACCATGAACTCGAAGCCGGTGAACGCCACGAGCATCGGGAAGCTGAGCAAGAGGACGGCGGCCATGATGCTCGCCGAGAACAGCGTGATGCACAGCACCGAGAAGGTCACGAGCAGGATGTGGCCGGCGAGCATGTTGGCGAAGAGTCGGACGGCCAGGGAGAAGGGCCGGATGATGAACGTCGAGAGCAGCTCGATCGGCGTCACGAGGATGTACAGCGCCTTGGGCACGCCGGGCGGGAACAGGGCCGACCTGAAGTAGCCGAGTCCGTTGTGCTTGACGCCGACGCCGATGAACATCGCCCAGGCGACGAGTGCGAGGATGAGTGGGTTCGCCATCCGGGCGTTGGCCGGCATGTGCGCCGAGGGGATCACCTCGAACAGGTTGCCGATCCAGATGAAGAAGAACATCGACACCAGCATCGGGAGGTAGCGCTTGCCCTCGGGGCCGATCGCCGGGGCGACGACCTGGTCCTCCACGAAGTCGAGGGCGACCTCCATGGTGTTCTGCAGACCGGTCGGCACCAGCTTGGCGTTGCGGCCGGCGAGCAGGAACAGGATCACCGGCACGAGCATCGCGATGCCGGAGATGGCGGTGATCTTGTTGAACTCGTAGAAGGTCCCGGCACCGAACCAGGCGGGCCAGATCACGATGTGGTCGATCGGCGGGAACTGCAGGCCGCCCCCACCGCCTTCGGCGGCGAGGAGGGACATCGGAGCGGTGAGCAGCGCGAGCATTCGGTCGGGCTCCTTCTACGGCGCGGTCGGTGATGCGGACGGGGCGGGTGGCACCTCGTTCGACGGGGCGCCGTCAGAGGTGGGCAGGTACGGGTTCGGGGTGGATGCCGGCTTGAGGCCGGGGAACGCAAGGGTGTGGGAGATGTGGCGGAGCTCCCAGAACAGCAGGCCCAGGTGGGTCACGATGATCGTGATGCCGAGCGGGACCAGCTCGACCCACGGCTGGTTCCGAACCGCGAGGATGGCCACCATGATCAGGCCGAGCCGCACCAGGAAGCCGAAGAACGCCGCAGCGCCCATCGCGGCAGCGCCGATGCGACCGCCGACCTGGAGCATCCAGCCAGCGAGCAGGAAGTTCACCACGACGATCGCGAGGCCGTAGAGCGTCGAGAACACGCCGTCGAGGCCCCAGAACGCGGCCGAGACCATGATCGCGACCGGCAGGACCCAGAGGCTCCGCTTCACGATGTCGAGTGCGACGGCCATCGCCGGCGAGGGGCCCTCGATGCGG
>JAFDWA010000120.1 GCA_018268735.1 Actinomycetota bacterium
GCAGATGACCGCCCGGACCTCGTCGTCGAGGATCTCCGCCGCGGTGCCCGGCAACGTGCGCAGCCCGGCATCCTTCAGGCGGCCGAGATAGGACGCGAGGGGTTCGCCCAACCGGCGTGCTCCTTCGGTCACCTCCAGGGCGGTGAACCCGTGGACGTGGATGTCGGGGACGGCGTCCTTGACCGCCCGGACGACCTCCAGGTAGTAGTCGCCGTCGAAGTCCGGGTGGATGCCGCCCTGCAGGCAGACCTCGGTCGCTCCGGCGGCTCGAGCGTCGAGCGCACGCTGCGCGATGTCCTCGAGCGTCAGCAGGTACGGGTTGCCACGGAGGTTCAGGCTCAACGGGCCCTTCGAGAACCCGCAGAACCTGCACTTGAAGGTGCACACGTTCGTGTAGTTGATGTTGCGGTTCCGCACGAACGTGACCCGGTCGCCGACGGCGTCGCGACGGAGCTCGTCGGCGAGGGCCGCGACCGCAGCGACCTCCGGCCCCCGAGCTGCGAACAACGTGAGGATCTGCTCCTCCTCGACGTCGTCGCCTGCACGGACGCCGTCGAGCACCTCTGCGACGGCACCCCTCACGCGGTCGTGTCGGCCGGGGACGAGGATCGGCGGGGCCACGGGCGCCCCCGAGCACCACTGGGTCGATCTCGGTCCGACCAGGGTGACCTCCGCGTCGTCGCCGGTCGGGGTGATCGCTGCGACCTCCTGGGGGAACACCGCACCGGGATCGTCGCGGGCCAGGCCGTCGGCATCGGAGCGGTCCATCACCGCGAACCGCAATCCGTCGTCGAGCCACCGCTGCGGGTCGAGCGCGTGGGAGGGATGGATCGTGAGACGGGGTGCGAGTGCGAAGCCGCGGGACTCGGTGACCTCCCGCAGGCGGTCGAGCGCCGGCCAAGGACGTTCAGGGTTGACGTGGTCCGCTGTGAGCGGCGAGACGCCACCCCAGTCGTCGATGCCGGCATCGAGGAGGGCGCCGAAGTCCTCCGACAGGTTCGGTGGCGCCTGCAGGTGCACATCCGGTGGGAGGAGCACGCGGGCGAGCGCGATCGCGTCGATGTGGTCATCGGGCGGACACTCCGGTGCGCTGTGCATCGCGGTGCCCGGCTTCGGCAGGAAGTTCTGGACGATCACCTCCTGGACGTGGCCGTGGCGACGATGCGACTCGGCGATGGCCACGAGCGCGTCGATGCGGTCCTGTCGTGTCTCGCCGATGCCGACGAGGATCCCCGTGGTGAACGGGATCGCGAGCTCACCTGCCGCCTCCAGGGTCGCGAGGCGGCGTCCGGGAACCTTGTCGGGTGCACCTCGGTGTGCCTCGAGGTCGGGCGCGAGCGACTCGATCATCATCCCCTGCGACGGTGACACGGTCCGCAGGGTCGCCAGGTCCTCCCGGGGGAGGGCTCCTGCGTTGGCGTGGGGGAGCAGGCCGGTCTCCTCCAGCACCAGGCGGCACATGGCCACGAGGTACTCGACGGTGCTGGCATGGCCGTGTTCCGCGAGCCACTCCCGTGCCAGCGGATAGCGGTCCTCGGGGGACTCGCCGAGGGTGAACAGGGCCTCGTGGCAGCCGTGTCGGGCACCGGCGCGGGCGATCCGCAGCACCTCGTCGGGTTCCAGGAACGGCGTCTGCAGACGTGCCGGTGGTTGGGCGAAGGTGCAGTAGCCGCATCGGTCGCGACACAGGTGCGTCAGCGGGATGAACACCTTCGGCGAGAACGTGACGCGGGTGCCGAAGGCCCGGTCCCTGATCGCGGTGGCCGCGGCGATCAGCTCCTCTCGTGGCAACGTCGCAGCTGCTGCAGCGATGGCGGCCGCCGTCGGCCCATCCGGTCCCGACCGGTGGAGGTCGGCGTCGGCCCGCTCGATCGTGTCGGTCATCGGGGTTCCTTCCCGAGTCGTCCGGGACCTGGACGACTCGTGATGTCGGTCGGGGAGAAGTCCTCGTCGCAGGTCCCGCAGTGGAACCCGAGGTCGACCTCGGTGCCGCACCGGTCGTGCACGAGCAGCGTCGGTGCGCCCCGGGGACCGCTCAGCCACCGGTCCCCCCACTGCATCAGTGCGACCAGGATGGGGGAGAGCTGCCTGCCCATCGACGTGAGCCGGTACTCGTAGCGATCGGGCCGCTCCTGGTAGCGCCGCCTGCTCAGCACGCCTGCCTCGACGAGCTTGCGCAGCCGGTCCGACAGGACCGCGCGTGGGATCTCGAGGTCTCTCTGGAGCTCGTCGAAGCGCCGCAGGCCCCGGAAGGCGTCGCGCAGGATCAGGATCGTCCAGCGATCACCGACGATCTCGAGTGCCCGCGCGATGGAGCACGATGCGTCGGCGGGTGGATCGGTCCGGGGGAGGCCCATGCAGTGGCCACCGTAGTCGGTTCACTTCCCGAACTCTGTCACCTGTGATCTTCGGTTCGTGTGCGGATCCGACGTGTGACGGGTCGATCTCGCACGCAGACGGGCGTGGGGACGCCGGTGCGGAGGGCGCTGGTCAGGACAGGCCACGCGCTCGGGACTCGATCACCCCGAGCAACTCGTCGTAGCTCTTCTCGAACGCCGTCACGCCCTCGGCTTCGAGGACGTTGCCGACGTCGAGCAGGTCGACCAGCGTGCCGACCTCCGCCCAGGTGGCACGTGCACCCTCCACGTCGGCGTCGAGGGTGCGGGCGAGCGTCCCGTGGTCCTCGAACGCCTCGAGCGTCGCCTCCGGGATCGTGTTCACCGTGTCGGGCCCGATCAGGCGGTCGAGGTACATCGTGTCGGGGTAGGCGGGGTTCTTGGTCGACGTCGAGGCCCACAGCGGGCGCTGGAAGTTCGCGCCCTGCGCCACGAGGCGTTCCCAGCGGGGACCCGCGAAGGCAGAGGTCGCCATCGCTCCGGCGAGCTGGCCCTGCGCGACGGCGGCCTGCCCCCGGAGCGCGAGCGCCTGATCCGACCCGATCGCGTCGAGACGACGGTCGACCTCGGTGTCGACACGGCTGATGAAGAAGCTCGCGACCGACGCGATCCTCGACAGGTCGTGACCGGACGAGGCTGCCTCGTCGAGCCCGTCGAGGTACGCCTCCATGACCGCCGCGTAGCGGTCGAGGCTGAAGATGAGCGTGATGTTGACGTTCACGCCTTCGGCGGTCATCTGGCGGATCGCGGGGATTCCCTCGACGGTCGCCGGGATCTTGATGAACAGGTTGGGTCGGTCGATCCGCTGCCAGAGGTCCCGTGCCATCTCGATCGTCGCGTCGGTGTCACGGGCGATGGACGGTGCGACCTCGAGGGAGACGAACCCGTCGGCACCGCCGGTCCGGTCGTAGAGCGGTCGGAACAGCGCGAGCGCGTCGGTCACGTCGTCGCAGACCATCGTCCAGTACGCGTCCTCGATCGAGGTCCCGCCAGCGACGAGGTCGGTGAGCTGCGGGGTGTAGGCGTCGCTCGACTCGACGGCCTTCTGGAAGATGGACGGGTTGCACGTGACGCCACGCACGCCACGGTCGATCCACTGCTGGATCGTGCCGTCGACGATCCAGTTGCGCTTGAGGTTGTCGAGCCAGGGGCTCTGGCCCTGCTCGTCGTAGAGGTCCTGAAGGCGTCCCATGCTGTGCTCCTGTCTCCGAGCGGCCAACCTACCGCCGGACCGACGGGCTCAGCCGAGCAGACCCGCGGCGACCTCGGCGACGTGGGTAGCGGTGATGCCGAGTCGTTCGAGCACCACCGACCCGGGAGCGGAGGCACCGAAGCGGTCGATGCCCACCGAGGCGTCCGCGTAGCGCTCCCAGCCCAGGGTGACGCCGGCCTCGACCGAGACCGTCGGCACGCCCGGGGCAAGGACCGACTCCCGGTAGGCGTCGTCCTGCGCGTCGAAGCGGCTCCAGCACGGCAGCGACACGACCCGCACCGACCGTCCGCCGTCCTCGAGGAGGCCGGCTGCCTCGACGGCGGTGGCCACCTCGGTGCCGGTCGCGACCAGCACGACCTCGGGTGCGTCCGCGTCGTGGACGACGTAGCCGCCGCGGTCGACGCCATCGGCAGCGCGAGCTGCGGTCGTGGCGAGCACCGGGGTGTTCTGACGGCTCAGCACGAGCGCGACCGGTCCTGTGCCCTCGACGGCGACACGCCACGCGGCGGCGGTCTCGTTGCCGTCGGCGGGACGGATCACCGTCAGACCCGGGATGAGCCGCAACGACATCACGTGCTCGACCGGTTGGTGGGTCGGACCGTCCTCGCCGACGCCGACGGAGTCGTGGGTCCACACGAAGACGCACTTCGCCCTGGACAGCGCTGCCAGGCGGACCGCGGGCCGCATGTAGTCGCTGAACACGAGGAACGTCCCGCCCACCGGGAGGAGTCCGCCGTGGTGGGCGGCGCCGACCATGATCGAGCCCATCGCGTGCTCGCGGATGCCGAAGTGCACCTGGGTTCCCTCCGGCGTGCCCGGCTCGAGCACCGGGGCGCCGGGGAGCTTGGTCCCCGTGTTGCCGATCAGGTCGGCTGCGCCGGCGACGAACCCGGGGACGACCGGGGCGAGCGCAGCGACGCACTCACCGCTCGCGACGCGGGTCGCCGGATGCCCATCGGCCCCGTACGAGGGGAGTGCCTCCTCCCAGCCGGGAAGGCCCCGGGCGCCGAGGGTCGCCTCCCACTCGGCTTCACGGCCGGCGAGCGACGCAGGAGAGCGCTGCTCCCAGTCGAGTCGCTGCACGCGACCGCGGCTGCCCGCGTCGCGGTAGAAGGCGGCGACGTCGTCGGGCACCTGGAACGCTTCGTCGGTCATCCCCATGAGCTGCTTGGTGTCGGCGATGTCCTCCGGCGTGAACGCGAGGCCGTGGGCCGCTGCGGCGTCGGTGAGCCGGGGGGAGGGGAACGCGATGTGGCTGCGCACGACGATCAGCGACGGGCGATCCTCCACGTCCTTGGCAGCCGTCAAGGCCTGCTCCAGTGCGTCGAGGTCCTCTGATGCCTCGCCGAGCGACTGGACGTGCCACCCGTAGGCCTCGAAGCGCTTCGCGGCGTCGTCGGTCAGCGCCAGCTCGGTCGGTCCGTCGATCGAGATGTGGTTGTCGTCGTAGACGTAGACGAGCCGGCCGAGCCCGAGGTGCCCGGCGAGCGAAGCTGCCTCGTGGCTGACGCCTTCGGAGAGGTCGCCGTCGGAGACGATCGCCCAGATGTGGTGGTCGCAGACCTCGTCGCCGAACCGGGCACGCAGCGACTGCTCGGCGATCGCCATGCCGACGCCGCTCGCGAACCCCTGACCCAGCGGCCCGGTCGTCACCTCGACGCCGGGGGTGTGGCCGACCTCCGGGTGGCCCGGGGTCCGTGAACCCCACTGTCGGAACTCCCGCAGGTCATCGAGGCTGAGGTCGTAGCCGGTGAGGTGCAGCATCGCGTACTGCAGGATCGACGCGTGGCCGCAGCTGAGGATGAACCGATCGCGGTCCGGCCAGTCAGGTGCCGATGCGTCGTAGCGCATGATCCGGCTCCACAGCACGTGTGCCAGCGGGGCGAGTGCCATCGCTGTGCCCTGGTGGCCCGAGCGTGCCGCAGCCGGGGCATCCATCGCGAGACCTCGGACGACGTCGATGGCGCGGCGCTCGAGGGCGGCATCCGATGCAGCGGCGGTGTCGGTCGTTGTGTTCGACATGGCTGGGTTCCTGTCCGGTCGACGGCAGGGCGATCGTAGCGATCCTCCGGCGAGCGTCGATCAGCGCGACGGTCCCGTGAGGACCACCATGCTCATGGCAGCGTTCGGGATCCATCGTCGGGCGACACCTGGACCGAAGGCACCCGCTCCACCTGTGCCCACGACCGCGCCGGTCCGCACCACGTCGATCACGTCCGCTGGGTCGATGCCGAGCCGACCTGTGCCGTCGAACACGAGGCCGCC
>JAFDWA010000121.1 GCA_018268735.1 Actinomycetota bacterium
AGGGCTACCGCCGTCGCTACCAGGCGTTGAAGGACGCGGTGACCGAGACCGAGGATGCGTTCCGGGACGACCTGCTCGCTCGCCAGACCGTGGCCGATCTGCTCACCGTGCCGATCCTCGACCTCGCGGACCGCTGGCGGACGTGAGCGATCCGTCGCCGCTCGGACCCGAACCGACGTCGGGTGCGGTCATCGGAGTCGGGACGGATCTCGTCGAGGTGTCACGACTGCGCGTCGCGCTCGAGCGGACACCGGCGTTGCTGCACCGGCTGTTCACCCCTGCCGAGCAGGCCCACGGTCGTCGCAGCAAGGATCCGCTCCCGCACCTCGCCGCGCGCTTCGCTGCGAAGGAAGCGGTGATGAAGTCGCTCGGATCCGGCATGTCGGCGATGTCCTTCACCGACGTGGAGGTGGTCGTCGGAGCCGACGGAGCACCCTCGATCCGCCTGAGCGGAAGGGCCCGCCAGGTTGCAGCTCGTCGCGGGGTGTCGGTCGTGCACGTCTCGCTCACCCACACCGGGGATCTCGCCCAGGCCCACGCCGTGGCCTGTCGTTGATCGAGGTGGATCGTCGCCGGTCGCGGCAGGATGGCGGGATGTTGTCCGTCCTGACACCACCTTCCGGTGCTGACGCCGTGCTTCCGGTCCTGACGCCGTGCTTCCGGTCCTGACGCCGTGCTTCCGGTCCTGACGCCGTCGCAGATGGCAGCCGTCGACGCGGCGGCGCCCGAGCCGGTGGAGGTGCTCGTGCGACGCGCCGCAGGTGCGGTCGAGCGCGCCGCGGTCGAGCTCCTCGGCGGGACATACGGGCGGCGGGTGGTCGTGGTGGCGGGGCCGGGCAACAACGGCGAGGACGGACGGGTCGCCGCCGCGTTGCTGCGCCGGCGGGGCGTCCGGGTCGTCGTGGTCGACGTGTCGGAGGCGCCACCGGTCCTCGGGCCCGCCGACCTGGTGATCGACGCCGCGTTCGGCACCGGGTTCCACGGGTCGTTCACCTTCCCCGACCCCGACGGTGCACCGGTCCTCGCTGTCGACATCCCGTCGGGGGTGTCCGGGTCGACCGGCGTCGCGACCGGTGCGCCTGCCCCGGCTGTCGCCACCGTCACCTTCGCTGCGCTCAAGCCCGGGCTGCTGCTGCACGACGGCCCGGCGTTCGCCGGTCGGGTCGTGCTCGCCGACATCGGCCTCGATGTCAGCGGCCGCACCCTGGCGGGTCCACCTGCAGGACTCGTCACCGATGCCGATGTCGTCGAGTGGGTGCCGACGCGGCTCCCCGACGACCACAAGTGGCGTCACGCGGTCCGCGTCGTCGCCGGCTCGCCGGGCATGACCGGTGCAGCGCGCCTGTGCACGGCCGCGGCGCTGCGCGCCGGGGCCGGCTACGTGTGCCTGACCGTCCCCGGCGAGGATCGACCGGTGGCGCCGGCAGAAGCGGTCGTCGTACCGCTTCCGATCGACGGGTGGTCGACGGCGGTGCTCGCGGACCAGTCCCGGTTCGCGGCCGTCGCGATCGGCCCGGGGCTCGGACGCTCCGACGCCGTGCGGCGTCAGGTACGAGCAGTCCTCGCGGGTGCAGACCGTCCGGTCGTGCTCGACGGCGACGGGCTCTGGGCGATCGCGGACGACCCGGTCGCAGCGATCGCTGCACGCCCGTCGACGGCGCGACGTGTCGCCCCCACGGTGCTGACCCCGCACGACGGTGAGCTCGCCGCACTCACCGGTTCGCCTCCGGGTGAGGATCGGATCGCTGCGGCGCGGCGGCTGGCGGCGGACACCGGCTCGGTGGTCCTGCTCAAGGGCCCGACCACCGTCGTCGCCGATCCCGGTGGCGAGGTTGCCCTGGTTCGCTCCGGTGACGCCCGACTGGCCACTGCCGGCACCGGTGACGTGCTGACCGGTGTCGTCGCGGCGTACCTCGCCGCGGGAGCGGCGCCGATGCGTGCAGCGGCAGCGGCGGCGCACGTGCACGGTCGTGCTGCGATGCTCGGACACCGCCGAGGACTCGTCGCCGGCGACGTCGTCGGGCTGCTGCCCGACGCGTGGGACACGATCGTCGGCTGATCCCCGCGAGCGTCGGTGGACGGCGTGGGGAACGGCCCGACCCTGGTCCTGGCCGCCGATAGCATCCGGGGGCGATGCCCCGTCACGCCGCGGCCCACGTGGACCTCGATGCTGTCGCCTCGAACGTCGCCGCGCTGGGTGAGCTCGTGGCTCCCGCCGAGCTGTGCGTGGTGGTCAAGGCGGACGGCTACGGCCACGGTGCCGAGGACGTTGCCCGCGTGGCGATCGCAGCCGGTGCCGACCGGCTGGCGGTCGCGCTGGTCGAGGAGGGCCAGGAGCTGCGCGACGTCGGCATCGACGCGCCGGTGCTCGTGCTGTCCCAGCCGTCGGCCGACACGATGCCCGACGCGTTCGCGTCGGGGCTCACCCCCACGGTCGACACCGCTGCCGGCATCGACGCGGCTGCGGAGGTGTCGAGGACCTCGGCGACGCGCTGGGGCGTCCACCTGAAGGTCGACACCGGCATGCACCGCGTCGGCTGCGACCCGGCCGATGCGGTGGTGCTGGCCCGACGTGCGCTCGACGCAGGACTGGCGCTCGAGGGGACCTTCACGCACCTTGCGGTCGCCGACGAGCCGTCGAGACCCGAGACCGCACTCCAGCTGGAGCGCTTCGCTGACGTGCTGGGTCGCCTGGGGGCTGCGGGCATCGATCCGGGGATCTGTCACGCTGCGAACTCGGCGGGTGCCCTGCTGCACCCGGACGCTCGGCTCGACATGGTGCGCGTCGGCATCGCGGCGTACGGGATCTCGCCGGCACCCGGGCTCGACCTTCCGGTGCTGCTCGAACCGGCCATGGCGGTGACCGCCGAGGTCTCCCACGTGGCGCACGTCCCGGCCGGCGAGGGCGTCAGCTACGGGTTGCGGTACCGGTTCGGCGAGCCGGCGGACCTCGCCGTGGTGCCGCTCGGGTACGCGGACGGCGTGCCGCGGCGCCTCGGCGAGGTGGGGGCAGAGGTGCTCATCGGTGGTGTCCGTCGGCCGATCCGTGGTGTGGTGACGATGGACCAGCTCGTCGTCGAGGTCACCTCCGGACCCGAGGTGGCCGTCGGCGACGAGGTCGTCCTGATCGGCGTGCAGGGCCACGAGCGCATCGCGGCGCAGGACTGGGCCGGGCCGCTCGGCACGATCGCCTACGAGATCGTGTGCGGGTTCGGTCCTCGCCTCCCACGACGCCATCTCGCACGGGTGAGCCACGGCTGGCCCGGTGCAGCGGAGGGCCTGGTGGGCCACCGGATCGACCCGGTCGAGCGGTGATCTGGGAGATCGACGGGGTGCGCGTCGGGCACTGGAGCGATCCGGTCGCCCGGACGGGTTGCACCGCGGTCCTCTTCGAACCTGCTGCCGTGGCGTCCGGGGAGGTGCGCGGCGGCGCCCCTGCGAGCCACGAGCTCGCGCTGCTCGATCCGACTGCGACGGTCGAGCGCATCGATGCCGTCGTGCTCACCGGCGGATCGGCGTTCGGTCTGGCATCGACGTTCGGTGTCACCGCCTGGTGCGAGGAACGAGGTCGTGGCGTGCCGACCCCTGCCGGCCGCGTTCCGATCGTGGTGGGCATGGGGTTGTTCGACCTCGCGGTCGGTGACGCCACGGTGCGGCCGGGTCCGGTGCAGGGCCGTTCGGCGTGCGACGCGGCGATCGGCGGCGATGGTGCAGCGGCCCCGGGGCTGGGGATCGTCGGCGCCGGGTGCGGCGCGACCGTCGGCAAGTGGCGGGGCCTCGCGCAGGCCGTCCCCGGGGGCCTGGTCGGAGCGGTCCAGCGGGACGGCGAGCTGGCCGTCGCGGCGCTCGTCGCGGTGAACGCGTGGGGAGACGTCGACGGCGTCGGGCGCTCCGGTGAGCCGTGGCCGTCGATGCCCCCACCGGGATCCGCCGGCGCTCGAGGAGCGGGGCCGTTCGCGAACACGACGATCGGCGTGGTGGTCACCAACGCTCGGCTCGACAAGCTCGGCTGCCACCACGTGGCGCGTGGTGCCCACGACGGGCTCGCGCGGGCCGTCACGCCGCCGCACAGCCACGTCGACGGTGATGCCTTCGTCGCTGCGGCGACCGGTGACGTCGATGCTGCGCCCGAGCTGGTCCGGGCGTTGGCCGTCACGGTGGTCGACCGCGCGATCAGGTCCGTCGGATCGGTCGCGTAGCGCCCTGGCCCGGCGGCGCGGCGCAGCTGCCCGCGCCGTCGCGCTCGGTGGCGTCCAGGCTGTCGTCGAGGAGTCGGCGAGCGTGCCCGTCCGACGCTCTCCGGTGCGTTCCGCTCGCCGTTAGGCTCACCTCGTGTCCGCTGCCGTCGACGCCTCCCCGGAACCCGTCGCTGCGAACCGTGACGCCGTCGCGTCCGCCGCCGCGTCCGGCGCCGCCGACGCTGCGGCGATCACCAGGGGTCCGACGCTCGAGGCGGTGCGTGATGCCGCGGTGGACTGCACCCGATGCGGGTTGGCGGCAGGGCGCACCCAGGTCGTGTTCGGAACCGGTGACCCTCACGCCGAGCTGATGTTCGTCGGAGAGGGCCCCGGAGCAGAGGAGGACCGCCAGGGTCTGCCGTTCGTGGGTCGGTCCGGTCGGCTGCTCGACCGGCTCGTGGCCGAGGAGATGGGGCTCACCCGCGACACCTTCTACATCGCGAACGTCGTCAAGTGCCGTCCGCCGGACAACCGCGATCCCCGGCCGGAGGAGATCCGCTCGTGTCGGCCCTGGCTCGAGGCCCAGATCGACCTGATCGAGCCGACGGTGATCGTGACGCTCGGCAACTTCGCCTCCAAGCTGCTGCTCGACACCACCGAGGGCATCACGAAGCTGCGGGGCTCGGTCCACACCTACCGCGACGGTCGATCGGTGGTGCCGACGTTCCATCCCGCGGCGGTGCTCCGCGGCGGTGGTGAGGCGATGGCGAAGATGCGAGCGGACCTGGTCCGCGCCAAGCAGCTGATCGGAGCCCGGTGAACGTCCGACCCGTGGGTCCGGTTGCCCGCACCTCCTCGGTCGACGAGACACGTGACCTCGCCGCTGCGCTCGCGGAGCTGGCCCGGCCGTCGGACATCCTCGTGCTCGTCGGCGACCTGGGCGTCGGCAAGACGGCGTTCACCCAGGGCTTCGGTCGTGGCCTCGGCGTGGACGAGCAGATCACGAGTCCGACCTTCGCGCTCGTCCGCAGCTACACCGGGCGTCTCGACCTCTACCACCTCGACGTGTACCGGCTCGAGCAGGTCGCCGAGACCTCGGAGCTCGGTCTGTCGGAGCTGCTCGACGACGGAGCGGTCACGATCATCGAGTGGGGCGACACGATCGCCCCCGCGCTGCCCCGTGACTACCTGGAGGTGCACATCCGCTTCGACGCGGATCGGGCCGGCGGAGCGGACCGCGCCGCTGCCACGAGCCGCGCCGACGACGACGGGCTCCTCGACGTGCGGATCGTCGAGATGCGGGCGATCGGTGCTCGCTGGTCGGCCCGCCTGCGCGCCCTCGCTGTGGCGACGGCGCCGTGGTGCGACGTGGCGACCGTCGACGAGGAGGGCTCGTGCTGATCCTGGGGATCGAGACGGCGACGGTCCAGGCGGGGTGTGCGATCGGCGGCCACGAGGGCGTGCTCGCCTCGGCGCACTCGGCGAGGGGTCGCCGTCACGCCGAGAACCTGACCCCGGCGATCGAGTTCATCTGCCGGCAGGCCGACGTGGAGCTCTCCGAGATCGGCGTCGTCGCGGTCGACGTGGGTCCGGGTCTGTTCACGGGGCTCCGCGTCGGCGTCGCGACCGCCAAGGCCATCGCGTTCGGGCTGCGGGTGCCGATGATCGCCGTGTCGAGCCTCG
>JAFDWA010000122.1 GCA_018268735.1 Actinomycetota bacterium
GAGGTGGCGGAGCAGCTCATCGTGCATCGCGAGGAGCGACCGCCATCTCGCCTGGGTGTCGTCGTCGAGCCACGGCACGTCGTCACGATCGTCGTGCGGGGTTCCCTCTGGTGCGTTCACGTCGGGGACGCCGGGTCCTGCGACGGCGTGGTCCGGTCTGCTGCGAGGTCGACCGCCGGGACCGTGCCCATCCGGCCGTGGTTGAAGTCGTCGATCGCGTCGAGGATCTCGGCACGTGTGTTCATCAGGAACGGGCCGTAGTGGGCGATCGGCTCGCGGATGGGCAGGCCGCCGAGGAGGAGCACCTCCAACGTCGTGGCGTCCCCCGGTTGGGTGGCTGCTGCGCCGACGCGGACGGTGTCGCCGTCGCCGAGCACCGCGAGCTGGTGTCCGTCGAGTGGTCGACGTTCGTCGCCGAGGAGACCTCGCCCGGACAGCACGTAGACGAGGGCGCTGTAGCGACGGTCCCACGGCACCTCGAGCTCCGCGCCCGCAACGAGCGTCACGTGCGCGTAGGTGATCGGCGTGTGCGTGACGCCGGGACCGGCGAACCCGCCGAGATCACCGGCGATGAGGCGGACCAGCGCGCCCCCGTCCGGTGAGGTCGACAGGGTGAGCTGGGACGAGTCGATCGCCTGGTAGCGCGGTGGGGTGAACTTGAGCGCCGCTGGCAGGTTGACCCAGAGCTGCACGGCGTGCGACGGCCCGCCGTTGCGGAGGAACGACTGGGTCGGCACCTCGTCGTGGAGGATGCCGGCACCGGCGGTCATCCACTGCGTGTCTCCCTCACCGATGACGCCGCCGCCACCGTTGGAGTCGTGGTGGGCGATCTCGCCGTCCATCACGTAGGTGACGGTCTCGAAGCCGCGATGCGGGTGCCAGGGGGCGCCGACAGGCTCGTTGGGCGCGTACTCGACGGGTCCGAGCTGGTCGAGCAGGAAGAACGGATCGGCGACGTGGGGATCGACACCGCCTGGGAACGGCCGCCACACCTCGAAGCCGGCGCCTTCGACCGCGTGGCGTGCGTCCACGGTGCGGGTGACGGGACGTGTGCGGGTGTCGGCTGCGGGCCCCGCCAGGCGTGGTAGCACGAGGGTGTCCTCGACGGTGATCGCTGGCATGGGGACCTCCGAGAAGTGGTTGACGCATCATGCAACCCATTGGAGGTGACGCTTGTTCGGCTACCGCCTGTCGATCTTGTAGGTGGGTGTCGCTCGGGTGGCGTGTGGGCGACAAGTTCGCCGGGCTGTGTCGATCTTGTAGGTGGGCGTCGCTCGGGTGGCGTGTGGGCGACAAGTTCGGCGGGCTGCGTCGATCTTGTAGGTGGGTGTCGCTCGGGTGGCGTGTGGGCGACAAGTTCGCTGGGGGTGTCAGCGCTCCGGTGAACGGCAGGCTCAGCCGTTCGGTGTCGGGGTGTTGGTGTACGCCTCGAAGGTGCGACACGGCTGTCCGCGGAGCCCCGGGCATGGCGGGAGCTCCTTCGGGTACTGCACACCGGCGAGCACGTCGGGTGAGAGCGGCAGCACCACCTTGGAGGGGTGCTCCGCCGAGTGGCCGACGTCGATCCAGGTGCCCTTCGGCTGCTGGTCGATGATGTAGCTCCATCGTGGACGATCGCCGCCGGGGGTGTGCACCGACAGCCGGATGCGGGAGCCGGCGCGCACGATCTGGCCGAAGGGGAAGATCTCGATGCGCATCTCGGTCCACTTGTCGGGCTGCAACGGAGATGCGTCGGAGCGGTAGCCCGTGTGCAGCGGCAGCAGGTCGGTCGAGCCGTCGGCCACCTTGCGCATCGACGCCCGCAGGAGCCCGGCCTGGATGAACGTCTCCTTGCCGTCGGGTCGCACCTCAGACAGGGTGACGCCGACGTCGGCGTCCTTGGCGTCGGTGCGGATCCACAGATCGGCGCTGGCGCTGCCGACGAACACCTGGTCCTGCGCCAAGGGCTCGCTGAGGAACACGGCGGCGGAGCCCTTCGGCTCCTGCTGCCAGTGGTAGTCGGGGAGCGCATGGAAGATGTCGCTCGTGTCCCCGCTGAACGTCGTCAGCTTCGCCAGCGACGGGTCGACGAGGAAGCGGCTCGCAGGGTCCTGTCCGGCCCCGTCGGCGCTCGGCTGCGTGGCGCTCATCGTGCCGTCGGCGCCCAACCAGAGGGACTCGGCCTTCGTTCCGGGCGGCGGCCACGCCGTCGTCCGCACGTCCACGGTCGGCACCGGTGCACCCGGATCCGACGCCCTGCCGGCCCCGCTCTCGAACAGCAGGCGGATCGGCGCCTCGGCCTGGTACTGGGCACGGGCGGCCTCGACGGAGGGCGCATCGAGGAAGCGCTGAGGGGGCAGCTCGACCTCGGTGTCGAAGACCTTCTTCATGATGAGCGGGGCGAAGGCCTTGACGACGCCGGGGATCGGCGTGATCTGGTCGGCAACGTAGAGGTCGAGGAAGGTCTTCCACTCGGTCAGGTTGAACGGCGCGTAGCCGTCGGCGTGCGTGCCGTTCATCGCGGTGAAGTGCACCACCGGCGCGTTCGTGAACTTGTCGAACAGGAGAGGGAACCGTCCACCGGTCTGCTCGTCCTGGTAGGAGCCAGACAGGAACACCGGCACCTTGATCTTCTGCACGAACAGCGACGGGTTCAGGCGATCGGCGATCTCGGGCGGGTAGTAGCGGTGTGACATCGCCACCTTGACGGTGTCGACGTTCTGCCCGCGCATCTTCTGGTTGGCTGCACAGGTCGTGTCCCCGGCGTCCACCCTGGCCTTCTCCCAACCCTGGCCGTACGGCTTCGCCTTGTCGCCGACCTCCTTGGCCCACGAGAGCGCGAAGCCGGAGTTGAGGATCCCTCCGGGCGCGAGGGTGCTGCGGACGGCATCCTCGATGACCGACTCCGGGGCGATCGCGGCGAGCGAGGGCGGCTGCATCTGGGCGACGAAGAGCTGCGAGATCCCAGGGTAGGAGAGCCCGACCATCCCGACCTTGTGGCCCTTGACCCAGGGCTGCGCTGCAGCGGTCTCGACGACGTCGTAGCCGTCGGTGAGCTGCAGGGGCTCGAAGAAGTCGTAGGCCCCACCGGAGCAGCCTGTGCCGCGGATGTTCACGGCGACCACGGCGTAGCCCATCGCCCGGGCGAGCAGGGACGACGGCTGGGCGGGTGCGTCGCAGGCGAAGGAGATGACGCCGCAGAGCTTGCTCGGGTCGTCGCCGACGACCGACTTGAGCGCGTCGGCGTTCTCCTGCAGCAGGTTGGTGCCGGGCCGCGAGGGGTCGTAGCCGGAGTACTCGATGACGGTGGGGTAGGGCCCCTTGTCCACCGGACCCGGCAGGTAGACCGACGTGGACAGCGTCGTGCCGTCCCGCGTCGTGATGTAGCCGAACCCGGGTGCGAGGTGCTGGTCGGCGTAGAAGGACTGCGGCGGCAGGGATGACTCGACGCTCTCGACGGTGACCGCCTGGGAGGACGCGACGGGGGAGGAGGTCGTCTCGACCTTGTAGCCGGCCGCGGGCTTGACCTCACGGAAGATCAGCGATCCCTGGGAGTCGGCCACCCCGGTCGCCACGACCCGGTTCGCTGAGCTCTCGAGCTTCAGGTGGGTCCCGGGTGCGGCATCGCTGACGTGGACCTGTCCGACGCTGCCCTTCGTCGTGAACGTCGCTGCGGTCGGAGTGGTCGATCCTTCGGTGCTGCACGCCGTCGCGAGCATCGCGACGGCCACCACCGGCAACAGCAGCGTGGTCACCTGCCGACGCCTTCGTGTGTTCCCCCGTGCCGCCATCTGCACCTCCGTGCGATCCCGCGTCGAACGACGAATCATTGCACCTCCGTGACCCTGGGCACGTCGCTCCGCTGCGTCGGCTCTACATTTCCGGGGGTGAGCATCCCGGTGCCCGGTGAGGATCCCGACGACCCGTCGTTCTCCTACGACGAGATGGCCTACTTCGGCGAGAACTGCTCGGAGCACGGGTTGCCGGCACCAGACGGCGTCGAGGTCACCCGCGTCGAGCATCGACTCGCCGACGGACGCCGCATCTCGGCGCTCCGGTGGGGTTCGGAGTCCCCTGAGGTGGTGCTCGTCCACGGCGGCGCCCAGAACGCCCACACGTGGGACACCGTGGCGCTGGCGCTGCGGGGGACCTCGTTGCTCGCGGTGGACCTGCCGGGACACGGTCGCTCGTCGTGGCGTGGGGATCGCCGCTACGACACGACGGCGGGAGCGGAGGACCTCGCGGAGGCGGTCGCTACCCTGGCGCCCGGCGCGCGCTCGGTGGTCGGCATGTCCCTCGGTGGCCTGACCTCGATCGCCCTGACCCGCGTCGCCGACGTGGTGGAGCACCTCGTGCTCGTCGACATCACCCCGGGGGTCGACGCCCACAAGGCCGCCGAGGTGCACGCGTTCATCGCCGGACCGCAGACCTTCCCGGACTTCGCGGAGATCTTCGCCCGCACCGTGGCGTTCAACCCGACGCGCACGCCTGCGTCGTTGCGGCGAGGGATCCTCCACAACGCGCATCGGACCGCCGACGGCTCCTGGGAGTGGAACTACGACCGGCGGCCGCTCACCGGCACGGAGGGCGACGACCCGACGGCGGAGCTCGGCGTCGGGGTGCTCTGGGACGACCTCTCTGCGACGCCTGCCTCGATCCTGCTCCTCCGTGGGGGTGCGAGCCCGGTCGTCGACGACGACGACGTCGCCGAGCTACTCCGCCGACGTCCGGATGCTCGGGTCGTGGTCGTGGAGGGCTCGGGTCACAGCATCCAGGGCGACCGACCGATCGAGCTCGCTGCGCTGCTGCGCGACGAGCTCGGCCTCTGAGTCCCGGGGGTCGTCGCTCCAGGGTTCGATGCCCGCGGGTGCGTCGGGGCGGCGCGTCGACGCATCGGAGGGGCGCCTTGCGCATCGGCAGCGCCGGGGCGGGCGGAAGTAGCGTGTGGAGCTGTGGAGCGGGCCGGACCGGACGCCTGGGAGGCCGATGCCGTCCTGCGCGACGGTCGGACGGTCCACATCCGCCACATCCGCCCTGACGATGCAGCACTGGTCGAGCGGTTCCACCGGCGCCAGTCGCCCGAGTCCATCTACTTCCGCTTCTTCTCGCCGCGACCGAGGCTGTCGGAGCGGGAGCTGCGGCACTTCACCACCGTCGACCACCACGACCGGGTCGCGTTCGTCGCCGTGCTCGACGGGGAGCTGGTCGGCGTCGCCCGCTACGAGCGCTACACGGCGACCGACACCGCCGAGGTGGCGTTCTTCGTCGACGACGCCCACCACGGACGTGGGCTCGCGACGTTGCTGCTCGAGTACCTCGCCGCCTCGGCGAGGGAGAACGGGATCCGGCGCTTCCGAGCGAGCACGCTCCCGGCGAACCGCAAGATGCTCAGGGTCTTCGCCGCGGCCGGCTACGAGGTGGCCTCCCACGTGGACGACGGGATCGTGGAGGTGGCGTTCGACCTGCGCGCGACCGACGAGGTCGTCGCCGCGGTGCAACGTCGGGAGCGGCTGGCCGAAGCGGCATCGGTTCGTCGGATGCTGGAGCCGTCGACGGTGGCGGTGGTCGAGGCGGTGTCGGGCGCCGTCGACGACGCTCGGCGGGAGGGTGGCTGGCGGGAGGGCGAGCCCCTCGCTGCTGCGGTGGCCCGGCAGATCTCCGACGCCGGGTTCTGCGGTTCCCTGCAGCGGGTCACGACCAGCCGGATCGCCGAGATCGCAGAGGGCACGGACCTGGTCGTGCTCGTCGGGGATGGTGACGCGGTGACCGCCGCGATCGACGACTGCGGCCGACGGTCTGTGGGCGCCGCGATCGTGCTGACGCCGGCGGATGGCCGCCACACGAGCAACATGGTCGACGCAGCGCGTCGT
>JAFDWA010000123.1 GCA_018268735.1 Actinomycetota bacterium
GGCCTGCGCCTTGCCCCGACCCTCGGCCATCGCCTCGGCGAAGTTCGCGAACAGGACGGTCGCCCACAGCCACAGCGTCACCAGCAGGGCGAAGACGTCCTCGTGGATGCCCGCCGAGGACCAGTCCGCGACGCACAGGACGGTGGTCAGCACCGCGCCGACCTCGACGATGAACATGACCGGGTTGCGGGCCATGGTCCGCGGGTTCAGCTTCCGGGCGCTGTCTCTCAGCGCCGGCCCGACGATGGAGGGATCGAACAGGGAACGCCGTGACGACTCGCCTGTGGTCCCCTGGTCGGGAACCCCGGGGGAAGGCAGCGGTGCGTCCTCGGTCATCGTCATCGGGTCCTCCGGGGATCGACAGCGGTCGTGGTGGACTCGCCGGACGAGGTCGGGCCAGAGGGGTTCACGACAACCCCAGCTGCTCGACGATGGGTCCGAGCGCCAACGCAGGGAAGAAGGTGAGTCCCGCGACGATGACGACGACGCCGAGCAGCAGCCCGAAGAACAGCGGCGAGTCGGTCGGGAAGGTCCCTGCGGTGACCGGGACCTTGTTCTTGCGGACGAGCGACCCGCCGATCGCGAGCGCCGGGATGATCAACAGGAAGCGACCTGCGAGCATCGCGAGGCCCTGGGTCAGGGTGTACCAACTGGTGCCGGTGTCCATGCCTGCGAACGCGGAGCCGTTGTTGTTCGTGGCGGAGGCGAAGTTGTAGAGCACCTCGGAGAGGCCGTGCGGGCCCGGGTTGCCCAACGACGCCAGCGCCGAGGGCACGACGATGCTCATCGCGGACAGGGCCAGGACCGTCACGGGCATCGCGACGATGTAGAGCACGACGAGCTTCATCTCGTCGGCCTGGATCTTCTTGCCCAGGTACTCCGGGGTCCGGCCGACCATGAGCCCCGCGATGAACACCGCGAGGAGCGCGTTGACGAGGATGCCCATGAGTCCGGCGCCGACGCCGCCCGGTGAGACCTCGCCGAGCATCATCAACACCATCGGGATCGCACCCCCCGCCGGCGTCAGCGAGTCGTGCATGCAGTTCACGGAGCCCGTCGAGGTTCCTGTCGCAGCGGCGCCGTACATCGCGCAGGTCGCGGGGCCGAAGCGGATCTCCTTTCCCTCGAGGTTCCCGCCGACGGTGCTGGCCGACACCGCCTGGCTGGACCCTGCCGTCTCCACGGCCGGGTTGCCGCCGGTCTCCATGAAGCCCATCAGCAGGATCGACACGGCGAGCAGGGTCACCATGACGCCGAGCAGCACCCAGCCCTGGCGTGGCTGGCCGACCATGCGGCCGAACGCGATCGGGAACGCGAACGGGATCACCAGGATCAGGAAGGTCTCGATGAGGTCGGTCCAGCCGTTGGGGTTCTCGAACGGATGTGCCGCGTTGGCGTTGTAGAAGCCGCCGCCGTTGGTTCCGAGGTCGCGGATCGCGACCTGGGAGGCGACCGGTCCGCCGGGGATCTGCTGGTGGGTGATCGGCTCCTCGTGCACCATGCCGCGTGCGTCGGTGACCGCAGCGACTGCGGCGCGGTCGACAGGGATCGCGGTCGTGTCGCCGCGGAGGTTCTGCGTCACGCCGAGCGCTATGAGCACCACTGCTGCGACGAAGCTGATGGGGACGAGGATGCGCACCGTGCCACGGACGAGGTCGACCCAGAAGTTGCCGAGCGATCGCCCCTGGCGTCGGGTGAAGCCGCGCACGATCGCCACCGCGACGGCCATGCCCGCAGCGGCCGACACGAAGTTCTGCACGGTGAACACCGACATCTGGGTCAGGTGGCTGATCACCTGCTCGCCCGAGAACCACTGCCAGTTCGTGTTCGTCGTGAAGCTGACCGCGGCGTTGAACGCCCCGAACGCGCCGACTCCGGAGCGGTCCGTCGGGTTCAGGGGCAGCGATCCCTGTAGGCGCAGGATCAGGTAGGACGCCACCACGCTGAACAACGAGAAGCCGAGGAGCGACACCGCGTAGACGTTCCAGCGCTGCTCGCGCCGAGGGTCGACACGCAGCATCCGGAACACGAACCGCTCGATCGGGAGGAACACCCGGTCGCCGGGGCTGGGTGCCGGGCCGCCTTCGGCGTCGTGGGCGTACACGCGCGCCATGTAGCGCCCGAGCGGCGGACATGCAGCAGCGAGCGCGACGAACAGCACGACGAGCTGAGCGATCCCCTGGGCGGTCATCAGAACTTCTCCGGAGCGATCAGCACGACGATCAGGTACGCGACCGCGACCACGGCGAGGACCAGCCCGACGCCGTCCTGCCACTGGATGGCGAGGATCGGTGCGACCGGCGAGCAGAGGAGCGCGCTCACGACGTCACCGACCCGGCAGCGGCCTGGTCATCGGCAAGGCCACCGCTGCGGTCCTCGGACGCTGCGACGGTGGCATCGGTCCGGGCAGTGGGGTCTGGGCCGAGGATGCGGTCGCACAGACCCACATAGGCCACGGAGGCAGCGAAGAACGCCACGGTCAGGCCGAGGACGATCAGGTCGTTCATCAGGGGTTCCTCGAATCGGGATGGGGATGGATCGGATCTCCGCTCGCCGCCTCGAGCGTGGGTGCGATCACCTCGGCGACGATCGCTGCGAGCTCGCGATCCTGGCGGTTGACGCCGTGCCCGGCGGTCGGCTCCAGCACGAACCTCCCGAGCACGCTGCCGTCGCGGCCGGTGACGAGCAGCCCTGCACCCTCGGCCGGCAGCTCGAAGCCACCCAGCCCGTGACGAAGCGTCGTGTGCTGCACGGCGGGCGGCGCCCCGTGCCGGTCGAGGTCGACGTGGGTCACGTGAGGATCGGCTGCGGTGGCCCCGGCCACGAAGGTGCACGACCTCAGACCGAGGAGCTCGACGAGGTCCTCGGTGGCACGCTCGAGGAGCTCGTCGGTCGGTCGCCCGGCAGCGACCATGTCGCGCAGCTCGGCGACCATGGCGATCCCCGCTCGGTCGCTGCTGCTGCGGTGCCCGCGGTCCACCGCGAGGTGGGCGAGCTCGCCGACGGCGACGCCGACCACCACCATCAGCACGCAGGTGAGCACGTCCTGGGGACGGTCGATGCGCAGGGTTCCATACGGTCGGAGGTGCACCGCGTTGAACCCGAGGGCAGCGACGACGGCGGTGGTGGCGCCAGCGATCCGCCCGCCCGCAGCGGCAGCGCCCACGACGACGAGCGTGAGGAGCAGTGCGACGTTGGTGACGCCGATCGTGTCGCGCAGCGGTGCCAGGAGCAGCGCGACGGCGATCGCCACGATCGCGCCGCCCGCCGCCACCAGCCCGTCCCGCTCACCTGTTCGCGTGCGTCGTGATCCCATGTGAGCGTCGTACGCCCCCAGGACCGCCGTTGTCATCGCTCTTGACGGGATCTGAACGCTCCGGGGCCACCTCGTGACGCCGGCTTGTCGAGGGCCGTGTTCTCGAGGGCTGTGTTGTCGAGGGCGTCAGGTCTTGGGCCGGTCGAAGTTGGGGCTGGTCGGCGTGACGTAGACGACGCCCGCACCCGACTCGAGGTGGTACGGCGGCAGGCCGTGCTCGACGACGTCGATCCCCTCGAGCTCCTCGTCACGACCGATGCGCAGGTTCCACGTTCCCGGGAGTCGTCGCAGGGCGGTCATCAGGACGAGCGCGAACCCACCGACCACCGCGAGGCAGGCCGCGCTGCCGATCACCTGCGCCACGAGCTGACCGGTCCCGCCGCCGTAGAGCAGACCCGTGATCGGGTTGGTGTTGTCGGCACCCTTCGGGGTCGGGATCCCGTACTCTCCCGTCGCGAACAGCCCGACGGCGATCGTCCCGAAGACGCCGCACACCAGGTGGACCGGAACCGCTCCGATGGGGTCGTCGATGCGGAGGTGCTCGAGCAGGTCGACACCCAGAGGGACGATGAGCCCGGCGATCGCGCCGATGAGGACCGCTCCCAGGGGGTTGACCCAGTAGCACGGTGCGGTGATCGCGACCAGCGCTCCGAGGAAGCCGTTGAGCGACATCCCGAGGTCCCACTTCCTGGAGCGGGGGTAGACGAACAGCACGGCGACCATCCCACCGGCGCAGGCAGCGAGCGTCGTGTTGCCGGCGACCCGGCCGATGCCCTCCCAGTCCATCGCCGACAACGTGGAGCCCGGGTTGAACCCGTACCACCCGAACCAGAGGATGACGGCGCCGATCGAGGCCATCACCAGGTCGTGCGGCGGGAACAGGCCGCCGCCGTCACGCGCGAACCGCCTGCCGAGCCGGGGGCCGAGCGCGATCGCCCCCATGAGCGCGACGACCCCGCCCACGGAGTGCACAACGGTCGACCCAGCGAAGTCGCGGAACACGACGCCGTCGGGGACGAGGCCGTGGAACCAGCCCATCGTGTTGCCGAGCCAGCCGCCCGGACCCCAGACCCAGTGGCCGAAGATCGGATAGATGAACCCCGAGACCACGATCGAGTAGAGGATGTCGCCCTTGAAGCTCGTGCGGCCCACCATCGCTCCCGATGTGATGGTCGAGGCGGTGTCGGCGAAGGCGAGCTGGAAGAGGAAGAACGCCAGGAAGGCGATGCCGGTCCCGTTGTAGTCAGCAGTCATGCCGGACAGGAAGAAGTGCTGGTGGCCGATCAGACCGTTGCCGGTGCCGAACATGAAGGCGAACCCGATCGCCCAGAACAGGATCCCGCACAGGCAGGTGTCGAACACGCACTCCATCAGGACGTTGACGGTCTCCCGGGATCGCGCGACGCCCGCTTCGAGGGCCATGAAGCCCGCCTGCATGAAGAAGACGAGGAACGCGGTGACGAGCACCCACATCGTGTTGATCGGATTGATCGTGTCCGCAGCGCCGGTTGCGGCCCGCGACAGCGTCGAAGCGCCTGCCTGGGCACCGAAGATCGAGCCGGTCACCTTCATGAGGGCGAGCAGGGCGGCGACCCCGAGCAGCTTGCCGGCGAGGATCACCCCCACCATCCGTCGGGTGTCCGGGTCCTTGGCTCGCTGCCGCAGCGTCGAAGTCATGCGGGCAACGTAGGGATCCGTCGTTTCGGCGATGTGTGCGCTCCGTGAAGCAGTTGGGTCGACTCTGTTTCGCGGGCGTTTCCAGTCCTGTCGGGCTTCGCTGCGCTGGCGCCTACATGACCTCGGCGAAGCTGACGGCGCCGTCGCCACGGAGCACGTTCTTGAGCAGCTTGCCCGACGCGTTGCGGGGGAGCTTGCCCTCCCAGCGCCTGATGTGGGCCGGCACCTTGAACGGAGCGAGCGTCGCTGCTGCCCAGTCACGCACCTCGGCGTCGGTGACCTGCGCGCCCGGCGCCACCTCGATGACCGCGCCGACCTCCTCCCCGAGCTCGGGGTGCGGGATGCCGATCACCGCTGCGTCCGCGATCGCCGGGTGCTCGACGAGTCGGTTCTCGATCTCCACGCAGTAGACGTTCTCGCCGCCGCGGATCAGCATGTCCTTGGCGCGGTCGGTGATGTAGAGGTACCCCTCGTCGTCGAGGTGGCCGACGTCACCGGTGTGCAGCCACCCGTCGATCACCGTCGCTGCGGTGGCGTCGGGCTTGTTCCAGTACCCCGCCATGACCAGCGGTCCGCGGATCAGCACCTCGCCGGTCGCTCCCGCCGGCAGGAGGGTGCCGTCGGGACCCGCGATGGCGAGCTCGGTGTTCGGCATCGGCAGCCCCACCGAGTCGGGCTTGCGGAAGGCGTCGTCGCCGGCGAGCGCGGTGGCGACCGACGAGGACTCGGTGAGGCCGTACGCGTTGGTCGTCGCCTTGACGTTCGGGAAGGTCTCGCGGATCCGGCGTTGCAGCTCGTCTGCCGAAGGGGAGCCACCGAAGCTGACCGCGATGATCGAGCGGAG
>JAFDWA010000124.1 GCA_018268735.1 Actinomycetota bacterium
GGTGTTCTGAGCCGGCGCCCCCATGTTCGAGGTCGGCGCGCCCGCCGACCTCAGCGGTGCCCGGTCGTCTCGGCGGTCGAGTCGTCGCGCGCTGCTCGTGACCCGACGACGACCGGGATGAGGCAGAGCACCGCATAGACCGCGACGACCGTCCAGAAGAGGGCGTCGCCGGGTGCGACGAGGTAGCGGGCGAGTCCGACGCCGACGGCCGGAGCGGCGACGACGCTGAGCGCGACCTGGCGGCTCGCGGAGTACGCGACGAGGTGCAGGTGCTCGGCCCACCACTCGACCACGACCGGGATCGGGAGCAGCGCGAGGAGCCAGGGATCGAGCGACGTGGGCCAGCGAAGCCCGGCGATGGCGGACGCCATCGCTGCGAAGCACACGGGGTAGAACCAGAGGCACCGTCGGCACACGTGGGCTCCTCCGATGCGGGCACATCGGTCGTAGTCCTCGGGCCAGTGGTGGCTGAGCCACATCGCGGTGCGTCGTTCCACACCCATCCATCGGCACGAACCGGCTCGGCCCGAGTGGTTCAGGATCGCAGGAGGTGGCCAGGTCGCGCGCCGGTGGGCTCTCCGTCGCGACGCACCGCCACCCCGTCGACCAGCACGTGGGACACGCCGACGGGTCGGTCCGCTGTCAGCCGCTCGCCGCCCGCCGGGAAGTCGACGACCCGCCGCAGCGGTCCGGGCGCGATGGTGGTCGGGTCGAACACGACCACGTCCGCGACGCGACCCGGTGCCAGCACCCCGCGGTCGGTCAACCCGAACACGCCGGCAGGCTCTGCGGTCAGCTTGTGCACCGCCCGCTCGATCGACATCACGTCGCGGTCGCGGACCCAGTTGCCGAGCAGGTCGGTGCTGAAGCAGGCATCGCACAGCTGGCTGACGTGCGCTCCGGAGTCGGCGAGGCCCAGCAGCACGCCGTCGCGTGGGAGCAACCACGCGATGGCCTCCGGGTCGTCGTTCGCGAGCACCGACCAGAACCGCGTGCGGAGGTCCTCCTCGAGCGACAGGTCGACCAGGACGTCGAGCGGACTGCATCCTCGATCCGCCGCGATGTCGGGGACCGCGCGTCCGACGAGCTCGGGATGGCGGTCCGACTCGGCGACCGACAGCGACGTGTAGTTGAACGGGAGGAATCCTCGACCTTCGAGGTCGGCGGTGGCACGTGCACGCCAGGCGGGGTCCCGGTACGCCGCCATCCGGGCGTCGTGGTCGAGTCCCATGAGCTCGCGGAACGCCTCGCGCGTGTTCAACGTGAACGGCTCGGCGAGGTTCATCTGGAACACGAGCGGTCGACACGACACCTGTGGCCAGACCTCGACGCCGTCGGCTCGCGCCGCGTCGTGCTCAGCAATGACGCGCTCGTGGTACGGGAAGCCCTTGATCGTCAGGAGCGCGGTCCAGGTGAACGGTCGACCGATCTCGCGTTGGAGCTCGAAGACCTGTTCGTTGTTGAACACTCCGCCGGGGAGCATCGCGACCACGCCGCGATCGGCGTCGCGGAGCGGCGCCATCAAGGTCCGGAGCTCGTCGAGGTCCGCTCGACGGCTCGGCACCGGTCGGCCGCCGTCGCCGTTGTGGGTCGGTGACGCGCTGGTCGCGAAGCCCATCGCTCCGGCGTCCATCGCGTCAGCGACCGCGGCCTGCATCCGCCGGAGCTCGTCGTCGGTGGGCTCCCGCTCGTAGGCGTCGTCTCCCATCGCCCACAGGCGCAGCGCGGTGTGGCCGATGTAGCAGCCGAAGTTGAGCGCCGGCCGTCGACGTTCGACAGCGTCGAGGTACTGGCGGAAGGTCTCGAACTCGTCCCAGGGAACCCCGACGGTGAGCGTGTCGAGGCTCATGTCCTCGACGTGTTGGAGGGTGCGGGCGAGGAGTCCGACCTGCTCGGTGCCGATCGGAGCGATGCTGAACCCGCAGTTGCCGGCGACGACCGTCGTGACCCCGTGGTGCACCGATGGCGTCAGGTCGGGATCCCAGAAAACCTGGGCGTCGTAGTGGGTGTGGACGTCGACGAACCCCGGTGCCACGACGTGGTCGGTGGCGTCGATCTCCTCGGCGCCGATCGCTGCATCGAGGTGCGGTCCGACCTCGACGACCCGGCCGTCGCGGATCGCCACATCGGCGTGGAACCCCGGTGAGCCGGTCCCGTCCACGACGGTTCCACCCCGGATGACGACATCGGCCATGGGGCAGTTCTACCCCGGGTGCATCCAGCCCGACGTGGAACCCGCGGCCGTCAGTACTGGATGATCGCGGACTCGGGGATGACGGGCTTCGCGTCGATCACCACGTCGGAGAAGGGCCGGTTCCAGCGCTGGTAGCGGGGTTTGGCGGTCGCGCGCATGCGGGTGGTGGAGTGCACGGGATCCTTGTCGAACTCCGGGATGACCTGGTTGCCGAACAGCTCGATCATCTCGAGGTTCTCGTCGTGGGTGACCCCCTCGGGTGGGAAGCCGAACACGAGTTGGTCCACCCCGACGGTCTGGTAGTTGGCGACCTGCTCGAGCACTTCTTCCGGGGTGCCGCAGAGCATCCAGCCCCCGGCGATCAGCATGTCGAGGGTGTCCTCGTCCGGGATCCGGAACGGAGGCTCGGGCCACACCGGCGCACCTTCGCGCTTGGGCATCGTGTCGTGGTAGAGCGCCACCATGGTCGTGAGGTAGCCGCGACCGCGGCTCATCGCGATCTCACGGGCACGCTTGCGGTCGTTCAGGCACACGACCGCGTTCGTCATCATGATGTTGTTGTTCTGGTACTGCCCGAGCGGCCGGGTGCACGCCGCTGCCGCCTCCTTGTAGGCGTCGAGTCGGCCCTTCATGTCGAAGATCGGCTCGAAGTTGAACGCGATCGCTCCCAGGCCGAGCTCCCCGGCGCGGGCGAAGCTCGGCGGGTTGCCGCACGCCATCCAGATCGGCGGGTGCCCCTTGCCGTACGGCTTGGGGAGGATGTTGTGCGGTGTCGGCACCTCGAAGTGCTCGCCGTGGAACTCGTAGTCCTCCTCCTCCCACATGCGGGGGATCTCCGGGGCCACCTCCTCCCATTCGGCCTTGGTCGAGTTCTTGTCGAGGATGTTGAACGACGCGATCTCGTGGCTTCCCGCTCCACGACCGGTGCCCCACTCGAAGCGGTTGCCGGTGATGTGGTCCATCATCGCCGCGCGCTCGGCGGAGCGGACCGGGTGGTTCGCTCGGGGCGAGATGTTCATGATCGCCGTGCCGAGGTGGATGCGCTCTGTGGCGTGCGCGACGTAGCCGATGATGACCTCGGGGGCCGACATGTGGCTGTACTCGGTCAAGGCGTGGTGCTCGCCGAACCAGACGTACTTCCAGTTGAACCTGTCGGCGTGGATCGCGAGCTCGATCTCGCGCATCAGCGCGAGGTGCTCGCTGTCGGTGTCGTGGGCTGCCGGGCCTGGGACGTACCCGTTCGAGAAGATGCCGAATTCCACGCTGGTCCCCTGGTCCTCCGGTGGCGTTCGGAGCCGTCTCCCGAACGAGAACGTGTTCTACTTTACTCGAACACGGCAGTTACCCGAACACGGTGTCTGCTCGAACACGGCCTCTACTCGAACACGGCGTCGCTCGAACACGGTCTCGAGGTCGTTGGGAGAGCGGTCAGATCCGCTCGATCACGGTGGCCGAGGCCATGCCCCCGGCAGCGCACATGGCGACAGCCCCGATCGTCGCGTCGGTGCGGTCGAGCTCGTTGAGCATGGTGACGATCATCCGGGCGCCGGTGCAGCCGATGGGATGACCGAGCGAGCACCCGGAGCCGTTGACGTTGACGCGCTCGGCATCGAGGCCGAGGGTCTGGACCGCGGCGACGGTGACCGAGGCGAACGCCTCATTGATCTCCCACGAGTCGACGTCGGCGATCGACACCCCTGCCTTGGCCAACGCCTTGGGGATCGCGATCGACGGAGCGATGCCGGTCTCGGCCGGGCTCAGAGATGCGGAGGCCCAGCCCCGGACGCGGGCCAGCGGGGTGAGCCCGTGGGCTGCGGCGTACTCGCCCGACACCAGCACGAGCGCTGCCGCCGCGTCGTTGAGCCCGGAGGAGTTGCCGGCGGTGGTGGTGGCGCCCTCGTCGTCGGGGTTCAGCAACGGCAGCGAGGCCAGCTTCTCGAGGGTCGAGCCGCGACGGGGGTGCTCGTCGACCTCGAAGAGCGAGCCGTCGGGGAGGGCGACGGGGACGATCTCGTGCTTGAACCGGCCCTCGTCGATCGCACGCACAGCGTTCATGTGCGAGCGGTAGGCCCACTCGTCGGCCTGCTGGCGGCTGACCCCGGCCAGCCGGGCGGCGTTGTCGCCGACGCCCTTGGCGGTGTTGAACGGCGGGGCGTCGGGCGTCTCGAGGTTCGCGGCCGGCAGCCACGGCTCGCCGAACTTGGCGGTGGCGGGAGCAGTCGACATCGACTCGACCCCGCCCGCCGCGCCGACGTCGATCATTCCCGCCGCGATGTTGGCGGCGATCCACTGCGTGCCGGCCATGCCCGAGGCGCACCAGCGCTGGGTCGCGACCGCCGGGACGTTCGTCATGCCGAGCTGGTTCGCTGCGTAGCGTCCGACGTTGCCGCCACCCTGCATCGACTCCCCGAAGCCGATGTCCTCGACGTCGCGGGTGTCGACCCCGGAACGCTCGACCGCCGCGCCGAGCGCCACCTCGGCCAGCGTGTTGGCGTCCACGCCGACCAACGAGCCCTTGTAGGCGGTGGCGATCGGTGTGCGGACGGCGGAGACGATGAAGATGTCGGTGGCCATGGGGGCTCCAGTCGGACAGATCCGGGCAGATCGACGATCGGAGATGCTGGCAGCGGATCGATCAGCGCGTCGAATGCGCCTGCCGTGGCACCGAATTGTTGAACGCCGTTCGTTGACACCTGTCACACCGGTCTGATACGACAGAACAGTCGTTCAGACGTCAAGGGGTTCGGCGTCCACAACTCGGTCATCGTGGCTGGTGACCCGGGGGACACGAGTGCTGGAGCGGCGGGGCGGATGCGTAACCGGGCGATGGTGCCGCAGGCACCGGCTGGAGGGTGTTGATGAAGCTGCGACGGGTGTTCCTGACGGTGTTCGGGGCCACTGCCCTGGTGATGTTGGCAGCGTGCACGCCGCCAGACGACGGAGGTGGGACCACCACCACGACCACGACCGTCTCCGGTGCTCCGGTGGCGGTCGCGAGCGCCGCTCCGACGGTCGGTGATGCACCGCTCGACGTGGTGTTCGACTCCACCGGGTCCAGCCCCGGCACGGGAACCGGCCTGACCTACACCTGGGACTTCGGCGACGGCAGCCCGACTGCGACCGGCACGACCGCGACCCACACCTACGCGGCCGGCAACTTCACGGCGACGCTCACGATGACGAGCTCCGCGGGGACCTCGACGTCACCCGGCATCGCCATCACCTCGAACGTCGACCCGAACCCCAAGTTCTACGTCCGACCCGCCGGCACCGACTCGGGCACCTGCGGACCGAAGGCCGATCCGTGTGCGACGATCGGGCAGGCGCAGACCAACGCGGTCGCCAACGGCGGCATCCACCTGATCCGGGTGGCGGGCGGCAACTACAACGGACCGCTCAGCGTCGTGTCGAACATGGAGATCAGCGGCGGGTGGGCGCAGGACTTCAGCGCCTACGGCGTCGGCGAGATCACCGCGATCAACGGTACGGGCACCGCAGTTCCGGTCACGTTCGCCGGGGTCAGCAACTCGAAGCTCAACGGCGTCAACGTGCAGGGTGCGACCCGCTCCGGTGGTGACGCCGTCGGCCTCCTCGTCAACGGCGGGTCGACCGGGATCGCGATCGGCTCGAACGACACGCCCC
>JAFDWA010000125.1 GCA_018268735.1 Actinomycetota bacterium
CCCGTGATCCTCTACGACATCCCGGTGCGGACCGGCCGCAAGATCGAGACCGACACCATGTTGCGCCTCGCTCACGAGGTGGGGAACATCGTCGCGGTCAAGGACGCCGCGGGCGATCCGACGGAGACGGCGCGACTCATCGCGGCCGCACCATCGGGCTTCGAGGTGTACAGCGGTGACGACGCCTTCACCCTGCCGCTCTTGGCGGTCGGCGCCGTCGGCGTCATCTCGGTGGCGTCGCACTGGGTCGGACGCCAGATGGGTGAGATGATCGACGCCTTCATGAAGGGCGACGTGGACGCGGCACGACGGATCAACGCCGGTCTCATCGCCTCCTACGACTACGAGAGCAGCGCTGACGCCGTGAACCCCGTTCCCACCAAGACCATGCTCCGTGTGCTCGGCCTGAACGTCGGCGAATGCCGAGCTCCGATGGGTCCCGCGCCCGACGGGTTGTCGGACCGCGCCCGGCGCGTCCTCGACGGGCTCGCCTGATGGCGGCACCGGTCCACATCACGTTCCTCGGTGGCCTCGGCGAGATCGGACGCAACTGCGCCGCACTCGAGCTCGAAGGGCAGATCCTGCTCATCGACTGCGGTCTGATGTTCCCCGACAACGACATGCTCGGCGTCGACCTCGTCCTGCCGGACTTCACCTGGCTGTTGGAGCGCTCCGACGACATCGTCGGATGCATCGCGACCCACGGCCACGAGGACCACGTCGGTGGCCTGTCGTACCTGCTGCGCGAGGCGAGCTTCCCGCTGTTCGGGACCGATCTCACCCTCGGACTCGCTCGTGGTCGCATCGAGGAGGCCGGACTGCTGGGCCAGACGCAGCTCAACGTCGTCGACGACGGCGACACGTGGGAGATCGGCCCGTTCGACGTCGAGTTCATCCCCACCACCCACTCGGTCCCCCAGGCGGTCGCCACGGCCTTCCACACCCCACAGGGCACGATCGTGCACTCCGGGGACTTCAAGATCGACCTCACCCCGGTGGACGGTCGGCTGACGAACCTGTCGCGCCTCGGCGCGCTGGCCGACGGCGACGGGGTCCGGCTCCTGCTCGCTGATTCGACGAACGCGGACCAGCGAGGCCACTCCCGCTCGGAGACCGAGGTCGGTCGCGTCCTGCACCAGCTCATGTACGAGCAGCGGGGTCGACGGGTCATCGTCGCCTGCTTCGCGAGCCACATCCACCGCATCCAGCAGCTCGCCGACGCCGCGATCGACTCGGACCGGGTGATCGCGCCGCTCGGCCGCTCGATGCGACGGAACATCTCGATGGCACGTGAGATGGGACTGCTGCGGATCCCGGACCGCTCGATCATCGACGTGGAGGACGTCGACAAGCGACAGCCCGGCGAGGTCCTGGTCCTCTCGACCGGCTCGCAGGGCGAGCCGATGTCCGCGCTGACGCTGCTCGCGAACCAGGAGAACCGCTGGCTCAAGCTGCACCCGGAGGACACGGTCATCCTCTCGAGCCACCCCATCCCCGGCAACGAGCACGACGTGACGCGGGTGATCGACAACCTCTTCCGCCAGGGCGTCGAGGTCATCCACTCGGGCATCTCCGACGTGCACGCGACCGGCCACGCGAAGGCCGAGGAGCTCAAGCTCTACCAGTCGATCATCAAGCCGGAGTGGTTCGTGCCGGTCCACGGCGAGTACCACCACCTGGTCGCCCACGCCCGCCTCGCCGAGCAGATGGGCACCGCCCACGACCACATCGTCGTGGCCGAGGACGGTGACCGGCTGGTCCTCGACGACGACGGGTTGCGAGAGGTCGGTCGGGTTCCCGCCGAGTACGTGTTCGTCCACGGCACCGTCGGCGACGTCGGCACCGGCGTGCTGTCGGAGCGGCGGGTCCTTGCCGACGAGGGGGTGGTCTCCGCGATCGTCTGCGTCGACCGCAAGCGCAGGAAGATCGTCGCCGGCCCGCAGGTCGCGACGCGGGGATGGGTCTACGAACCGGAGTCCGGCGACCTGCTCGGCGAGCTCGCCACGCGGGTCCGCGGCGCGATCGAGCAGGGGCTGGCCGACGACGCCGAGCTGCAGCGCCTCGAGAAGCTCGTGCGCAAGGCGGCCGGCAGCTTCGTCTCCGAGCGCACACGGCGACGCCCCATGATCGTCCCGGTCGTGCTCGAGGTCTGACCGGGTCGCTCGTCGACGCCGACAGCCGCCGTCCTCGTCGCGGGTGGGTGGCCAGGCCGACGCTGGCGGACGAGTCCGGCATAGCCGGAAGTGCTCCTCGGCGGCGCACCGAGCGGTCGGTCGGCACCCTGGTGACGGATGTCTCTTGCTGCCGAGATGCTGCCGATCGCGAGCGCGCAGCAGACTGGCTCGGTCGGCCCCCCGGAACCGTGCTCGGTGCGAGCCGCTCCGCCTCCATGGCCGGCCGGAAAGGGTGTCGGGATGTTCGGACGACTGGGTGGTTGGTGCTGTCGACGTCGATGGGTCGTCGTCGTTGCGTGGATCGTGGTGCTCGTCGCCGGTGGGGTGCTGACCGGATCGCTCGGCAGCAGCTTCAAGTCTGAGTTCAACCTGCCCGACGTCGAGTCCAAGCACGGCATGGACATCCTGACGGCCTCCTTCGGGGGCCTCGGTGCCGGTTCGACGGGTTCGATCGTGTTCCAGACGAGGGGCGCCTTCTCCGACGCCCAGAAGGCGCAGCTGCAGTCCTTCCTGGACCACGTCGCCACGATCGACAGGACGACGGTCCGCAGCCCGTTCGGGCCGACGGGTGCGACCCAGGTCTCCGATCGAGGCGGCAACGGGACGATCGCATACGCGGATCTCGAGGTGCCCAAGCTGCTCGACCAGGACGCGGCCAAGCAGTACGCGTCCAGGGTGCGCAGCGCTGCGCCCCACGTCGACGGCGTCCGCATCGAGTACGGCGGTCGGATCTTCGCCGAGTTCGAACCGCCGAACTCCGAGCTGCTGGGACTGGCGTTCGCCGTCGTGATCCTGATCGCGGCGTTCGGCTCGGTGCTCGCGATGGGGCTGCCCATCGGGGTCGCGCTCGGCGGCATCGGCGTCGGCACGATCTTCCTCACGATCCTGTCGAACGTCGTGACCATGCCGGACTTCGCGACGACGCTCGGCGTGATGATCGGCCTCGGTGTCGGGATCGACTACGCGCTGTTCATCGTCACGCGGTTCCGCGAGCAGCTGCGGTTGGGTCACTCGGTCGAGGAGTCGGTGGCCATCGCGATCGACACGTCGGGTCGGGCGGTCACCTTCGCCGGGATGACCGTGGTCATCTCCCTGCTCGGCATGCTGCTCATGGGGGTGAGCTTCGTGCAGGGCCTCGGCATCGGTGCGGCGACGGTGGTCGCGGTGACGATGACGGCCTCCCTCACCCTGCTGCCGGCCCTCCTTGGCTTCGCCGGTGAGCGGATCGAGCGCACGCGCTGGCGGGGTCTGATCGCGACCGGGCTCGTCGCGCTCGCCCTGCTCGGCGCGGGCTTGAAGCTCCAGCCGCTCGCCGTCGCCGCGTTCGGGATGGCGCTGGTGGTGCTGGTGGTCGGGTTCTTCTGGTCGCCGTTGCGCCGTGAGGTTCCCCGGGCCGAGGCGAAGCCGCTGCGTGAGACCACGGCCTACCGCTGGAGTCGGATCGTGCAGGGCCACCCGTGGGCGATGTCGCTCGGAGCGACCGCGTTCCTCCTGGTCCTGATGATCCCCACCTTCGCCATGCACCTCGGGTTCCCCGACGAGGGCAACGATCCGCTCGGCTCGACGACGCGGACCGCCTACGACCTGATCGCCGAGGGGTTCGGTCCCGGGCACAACGGCCCGTTGATCCTCGTGTCGAAGCTCCCGGCGGGCACCGATGCGGCAACCCTCCAGGAGATCACCACGACGCTCGGATCCACCCGCGGCGTCGCGTCGGTGACCCCCGCGATCAGGAACACGATGCTCACCGGGTCGAAGGACGAGCCGACCGCGGTGATGTGGCGGGTCGTGCCCACGACCTCTCCACAGGACCAGGCGACGACGGACCTCGTGCACCGCCTCCGCGACGAGGTCATCCCGCACGCTGAACAGGGCACCGGGATGCGGGTGCTCGTCACGGGCTTCGTCGCCGTCACCGTCGACTTCACGAACTTCGTGGCGGACCGCCTCGTCCTGTTCTTCGGTGCCGTGCTCGGTCTCTCCTTCGTGCTGCTGATGATCGTGTTCCGCTCCCTGCTCGTGCCGCTCAAGGCCGTGATCATGAACCTCCTGTCGATCGGTGCCGCCTACGGCGTGCTCGTCGCGATCTTCCAGTGGGGTTGGGCCGGGAGCCTGTTCGGGATCGAGCCCGCCCCGATCGAGCCGTTCATGCCGATGATGCTGTTCGCGATCGTGTTCGGCCTCTCGATGGACTACGAGGTGTTCCTGCTGTCGCGGATCCGCGAGGAGTGGGTCCGCACCGGCGACTCGAAGGCGTCGGTGGCCGATGGGCTCGCTGCGACGGCCAGGGTCATCACCGCCGCGGCAGCGATCATGGTCTTCGTGTTCGGCAGCTTCCTCGGGGAGTCGATGCGCACCGTGAAGCTGTTCGGCTTCGGGCTCGCGCTCGCGGTGCTCCTCGACGCCACCGTGGTGCGGATGCTCCTGGTGCCGGCGACGATGGAGCTCCTCGGCGACCGCAACTGGTGGCTCCCCAGGTGGCTCGACCGGCTGCTCCCGCACGTGAACGTCGAGGGGACCATCGAGCACACCAACCCGGGTGAGGACGACGACGCTCCGGATGCCGAGATGGAGCTCGAGCCGATCGGCTGACCACTCCCGGGACGCAGCTGCGTCGGATCGGTCCTGACCCGACCGGCTGCGACCCGGCGCGGACAGGACCCGCACCGGTGGGCGGGGACTCCGCCCGAGCGTCACCCGCCGTGGGTAGCGTGGCAGGCACTGTGGCCACCAAGCAGAAGACAGCCTCCCGTCGCAGCCCGGCGACACCCAGGAAGTCCTCGTCAGGGCGCTCCCGCTCCTCGGCTCGCGACGCCGCGACGCGCTCCGGTGCGGCTGCGACGTCGCGTTCGACTCGATCCCGGTCGACGGAGTCGGGGCCGGGACCCATCGCCTCGCTCCTCGAGGGCCACGGCCACGATGTCATCGGACTCGTGCTCGTCGTGGTCGGCGTCGTCGCTGCGATCGGGATCTACGCGGGGGCTGCCGGCCCGTTGGGGACTGCTCTGGCGGCGTTGGCGTCGAGCCTGTTCGGTCATCTCGACCTGCTCGTCCCACCGGCGTTGGTCGCCGGCGGAGTGCTCGTCATCGTCGGGCCGCGCCACCGCCACGTCGACCTCACCGAGGACAGCGGGGTCGACGTCGAGGACCCTGATCGTGTCGGTGCACCGGCCGCGCCGGAGCACGTCCGCCTGCGCCGCGTGCTGGGATCGGTCCTCGGGGTGCTGGCGCTCGGCGGGCTGCTGCACGTGGTGGGCGGCCAGGGGCGCTCGATCGAATCGGGCGGCCTCGGTGCGTACTCCGATGCCGGCGGCCTGTTGGGTGCCGGAGTCGCGGGTGCCTTCGAGCGCGTGGTCGGCCGCTGGGGTGCGTTGGCGGTGCTCGTGGTGCTCGCCGTGCTCGCTGCGAGCCTCCTGTCGGGCAGGTCGCTGCGGACCCTGGGCCGAGACGTCACCGCAGCGCTCGGTCCGCTCGCCCGTCGTCTCGTGGAGTGGCTGTCGGGGTTGTTCCGCCTCGGGCCGTCGCCGGCCGAGGGCGAGGGGACGGGCATCGACGACGGCGTCGCGGTGGCGTTGTACGACCAGGACGCGGGTGGCGCACCGAAGCCGAAGCGCTCGCGCGCGAAGAA
>JAFDWA010000126.1 GCA_018268735.1 Actinomycetota bacterium
GAGCGGATGGACCACCCGACCTCCGGTGAGCCGGTGAAGGTGATCATCGCGACGTCCGGGTGGGTGACCATGTGGTGCGCGACCCGACCCGAACACGTCACGACGTTCAGCCAGCCCGGCGGCAGTCCCGCCTCCTCGAACAGTCGGGCGATGCGCAGCGCCGTCAACGGCGTCGCCGACGCCGGCTTGAGCACCACCGGACAGCCCGCAGCGACCGCCGGGGCGATCTTGTGGCACACGAGGTTCAACGGGAAGTTGAACGGGGAGATCGCACCGACGACGCCGATCGGCACCCGCTTGGTGAAGCCGAGCTTGCCGACGCCGGCCGAGGAGGCGTCGAGCGGCACCATCTCTCCGGTGAAGGTGCGCGCCTCCGCCGCAGCGAAGCGGATCGTGTCGAGCGCCCGCTGCGCCTCGACGGTCGCGGTGGTGATCGGCTTCGCGGACTCCGCCGAGATCGAGCCGGCGAACTCGTCGATCCGGCTGCTGAGCAGCTCGGCAGCACGGTCGAGGACCTCCGCCCGGAGGTGGGCAGGTGGCGCGCCCGCGCGGTGGCGGGCGAGTGCGACCGAGATCGCCCGGTCGAGCTCGGCGGTGCCGCACACCGGGACGGCGCCGACGACGGCGCCGTCGTAGGGGGAGCGGACCTCGTGCACCTCGTCCGCCGTCACGTCGTTCCCGTCGATGAGCGCTGGGGTGATGTCGGTCATGTGGTGCTCCTCGG
Organism: Actinomycetota bacterium; assembly: GCA_018268735.1. Taxonomy (GTDB): domain Bacteria; phylum Actinomycetota; class Acidimicrobiia; order Acidimicrobiales; family Microtrichaceae; genus Dermatobacter. The sequence goes on from JAFDWA010000126.1 coordinate 725, forward strand.
TCGTGGCGCCAGGCTAGTTCTGCCCACGCTCGACGATCACCGCGTCGACGATGTCGGCGTCTCGGCGCGAGGTCGATCCACTCGGCTCCTCCAACGGCTCGTCGACGACGTCGCCCGTCCCGGCGTCCTCGACGATCGCGTCGTGGCGAGGAGGGGGGAGCGCTGCGAAGTACTGCCGAGCTGCCGAGCCGACCGACCGAGCGAGGAGTGCGTTGCCCGCAGCTCCGACACCGGCACCGATGGTGTAGGGGATCAGCGCAGCGAGGCTCCATGGACCCTTCGAGTTGGAGAGGCGCCCCACCGTCGTGCGGGCAGCCGCCCTGCGGGTCGCGCCTGCGGCCGCCTGCGGACCGCCGGCGACCCCTGGCAGCTTCGAGACGAGGCGGGCACCACCCCTCGAACCGACCCGGGCGGCGATCCCCGTCAATCCGATCGCCGCACCTTCCGAGAGACCGAGCACCGCGGTGACAGCGGCGGTGCGCTCGTCGATCGACGACTGGTCGTGTCCGTACACCAGCCCGATCTCCATGATCAGCTCCGACAGCCGGCCGATCCCGAAGGTGGCGTCGATGCCGACGGTCGCCGCAACCGCAGCGGCCCCGGAGACAGGGGAGGCGGCAGCGCCCCCGGCGACGGCGCCGCCAATGGCGAGATCGCGGGCGCACTGGCGGATCAGGCGGTCCGCGAGCTCATCGGGGCCGGCAGCGGGGTCCGCGGCACGCGACGCAGCGACGACCTCGACCGCGATCGGGTACCGGCGGCCGGCCAGCTCTCCGACGATCGGCACCAGGGACTGCTCGTCGCGACGTCGTCGAGCCACGTCGCCAACGCTACCGGGGCGTCGCGCCCAGATGCGGCGCGCTCGTGCACCGGTGGACCGCTCTGCGCGGGACGGTGGCTCCGGGCTGCTGGGGCACGCGGCGTGGCGTCGGGTGCCGCAACGCGATGACGGGGGCAGCCCGCCGGCAGGGTCGGTACCTGCGACGCGGGCCACCCCCGAGAGGTGACGTCAGGCGACGGCGATCACGGCGTGGGGAGGTAGGCCTCCGCACGGCGACGACGCTCGTTCGTCCGGCGCTTCCAGAACGTCTGCTTCCAGTGGCGGAGGCGCCGCTGGGGGAGCTTCACCGAGTGGGACTCGGGTGCATCGTGCTCATCGGTGTAGCCATGGGTGGCGTGGGGGACCTCCGGGACCAGGTCGTCGAACTCGCCGTCGAGCATCGCGACGTGCAGCGACTGGTTCACGTTCCGGCGCACCCTGCGGTGCTCGGCCTTGCGAAGATCCCGCTCCTCCTGCAACGCAGAAGTTGCTCCGGACCGATGAGAACGGTGACGGTTGGACATCAGCACCTCCAGGGTCGGGTCGACCTGATCAGCGGTCTGCCGGGTTGCCTGTCTCGTGTGGCCTGCCTCGGTTGTCTGTCGTCGAACCGGAACGGGTCCGATCCGCACCAACAGCGGACACCTTCGCACCCTGGATGTCAAGGACCCTCGCGCTGTCGAGGGGAGCATGCGAACCAGGGCCGCAGGGCCGGCCCGCCCTCCCCTCACCGAACGCCGGAAATCGTGATTATGTCGGATCAGGCGCCGTCGGGGTGTCGCACTGCATCCGCGGTGCACGAACCGAACGACGCGACTCGTCGGAACGTCGGGTCAGGCGTCGCGGCCCACCACGAGGACCGGGCACGGCGCGTGCCGCACGACGTAGCTGCTCACCGAACCCAGCAGCGCGCGTCGGATCGCCCCGCGGCCACGGGAGCCGATCACGACCGCCTCCGCGCCGAGCTCCTCTGCTGCGGCGACGATCGCGAGCCCGGGCTCCCCCGTCTCGATGCGTCGTTCGATCGACCGGCCGTCCCCGATCGCTGCCGCCGTCCGCTCGACGCTCCGGTCCGCCTCTTCGCGCGCGCCCTCCCATGCGGCGTCGACCACCTCGGGTGTCGCCATGCCGCCGGCGAACCCCGACTCCATCCCTGAGGACACCACCGTCGGGGTGTGCAGGACGGTCATGACCACGACGTGGTCGGCCGCGTCGAGGAGCCGTAGACCGGCGACTGCGGCCTCGGTGGCGTCGTCCGATCCGTCCGTGGCGACGAGAACCCTCACTGCGGCCTCCATGCGATCGTGCATCCGGTGCCGAGGAGGCTACTGCCGCAGTCGCTCCCCCACGACCGACCGACGAGACCCTCCCCGACGGGCGATGGGCCCACCATCGGGCCGTCGCCGAGGCACCCGCGTCGGAGTGACGGAAATCTGGGCCGGTCCGCTGTGCAGGGCGTTACGATCCCGTGACAGTGGGATGGGTGACCGTGCCCCGCTCGCGGGATCCACGGTTGGAAGGGAAGCACGGTGAAGGGAAGCACGGTGAAGGGACGCTCGGGCGGCAGGACCGGCCGTTGGCGTCGTGCGCCCGGAGACACGAGCGGGGCCATCGACACGCGGCACCGCTGGCCACGCACCGTCCCGGCGGCGGCGCTGCGAGGCGTCGAGCTCATCCACCTCGGAGGTGGCGAGTCGCTGCCCTGCCCCGATGCCGAGAGCCTTCCCCTCGACCCCTCCGCCGGGCGTCTCGGGTTGGGCACCGCCCGTCTCTCGCTGCCCCCGGCGCGGGTGCACGTCCTCAGCGGCGCGACGATCCACCCAGGCTCCCGTGTGGTCACCGCTGCCGACGGGCGCGTGATCGCCGAGAGCGTCATGTCGTCGATCGTCGGACACGCCCCACTCGACGACGTCGAGATGCGGGCTGCACCCCTCGACGTCGAGGGGTGCTGGGCGGTGTTCCGGTCGCCGCTGCGATCGCTGTACCACACCCTCGTCGACGACCTGCCACGAGCCGGGCTGCTGATCCATCCGGCGCTCGCTCGGATCGGATCGATGCGCCTCGTCCACGACGGACCGCTCGCTCAGGTCGAGGCCGGGCTGCTCGCGCACCTCGGCAGCCCCCGCGTCCGCCTGGAGGAGGTTGCACCGGGTCGCCCGATCCGGCCCGAGCGGGTCGTCATCCCCAACTTCGTGACGCGCTTCGGTGCAGGCGCGGTGCCGAGCTGGTACCGCCGGTGGAGCGACGGCGTGGTCCTTCCGCGCGTGCCGGATGCACCTCGCAGGATCCACCTCCTGGCGTCCACGGCACCGCCGAGCGACACCGCCGGCGACCTCGCCGAGGTGCTGGCCCGCCACGACGTCGAAGCCCTCCCGCTCGACGAGCTCGACCCGATGCAGCTCCTGGGCGTGCTGCGCGACGCCGAGCTCGTCATCGGATCCGCCGGGCAGGGGCTCGCAGGCTGCCTGTTCAGCCGACGCACCCACGTGGTCGAGCTGCTCGATCGCCAGACGCTCGATCCGGCGATCTACTACCTCGCAGCGTCCAAGGGTCTCCCCTACGACTACGTCCCGTCGGGGCCGGTCGCCGACGGGAGCGGGACCGACGTCGACTGGCTGGATCGGTTGCTGACCCGGTTGCGTTGAGACGGCCGCGTTGAGACGGTTGCGTTGGGACGGCGACGCCCGTCAGGCCGGCTGTGCAGCGATCACCTCGCCGAGCAGCAGCAGCTGGCGCGTCGTGCCGCCGAGCTGGAGCTCGAGCTCCTTCGCCTGCAGGAAGCAGCGGTGCAGCGGGTAGTCGCGGTCGACCCCGACACCCCCGTGGAGGTGCTGCGCCGCGTGCACGACGCGCTGGCCGCCCCACGCGGCCCAGAACTTCGCAGTCGACACCTCCGCCGACGCCGGCTCGTCGTTGCCGAGGCGCCAGAGGGCCTGGTGCGTGGTGAGCCGAACCGCCTCAGCGTCCACGTAGGCGTCTGCAGCGCGGTGCGCCACTGCCTGGAACGACGCGATCGGGACGTCGAACTGCTTGCGCTCCTTGGTGTACTCGGCGGTCAGTCGCAGCGCCTCGTCGCAGACGCCCGTGGCGACAGCGCACTGGGTCGCGACCGCTCGCTCGTAGGCCCATCGCAGCGCCTCGGTGCCTTCCGCGACGAGCTCGGCCGGCGCGTCGGCCAACAGGAGCGCCGCCTGCGGATCGCCGTAGGTGGTCACGAGCGGCTCGACGGCGACGCCCTCGCCGACCCCGACGAGGAACAGCCCCACCGACCCGCCGGCCTCCATGGCGGCGGGGACGATCACGGCATCCGCGATCGCACCAGCGGGAACGCAGGTCCTGGTGCCCGTCAGGGTCCACCCCCCTGCCCCACGGGTCGCGATCGTCGTCGGGACCAGCGGTTCGCCGCCGGGCTCGTGCCACGCACCGGTGAGGACCATGTCACCTGCCGCGACCGCGGCGAGGACACGAGCAGCCACGGCTGCGGGAGCGAACTCGGCGATCGGCGGCACCCCGAGGCCGAGGGTCTCCCACAGCGGCACCGCCGCGGCAGTGCGACCGGCCGCTTCGAGCACGCCGCCGAGCGCGACCAGGTCGAGCCCGGCACCGCCGTGCTCCTCGGGGATCGTCGCCCCCAGCACGCCGAGGTCCGCCAGCTCCGCCCACAGGTCGCGGTCGAAGCGCGGACCGTCGCCGCGCTCGAGCTCACGGAGGCGCTCGTGGGTGGATCGGTCCCCCAGGACCTGGCCCGCCAGGTCCGAGATCGCCTGCTGCTCCTCGCTGAAGCGGAAGTCCATCTGTGTCGTCTCCTCGTCGGGTCGGTGGCCGCGGGTCTCAGCTGCGGATGGCCCGTGGGAGCCCGAGGCCGAACATCGCGATCAGGTCGCGCTGGATCTCGTTGGTGCCGCCGCCGAAGGTCAGGATCAGCAGGCTCCGGTAGTTCATCTCCAGACGCCCCTTCAGCACGGCGCCGACCGAGTGCCGCTCCAGGTATGCCGCCGGGCCGAGGACCTCCATGAGGAGCCGGAACGCCTCCAGGTAGAACTCGGTGCCGAACGTCTTGATGACCGAGGCGTCTGCGACGTCGAGGTGTCCCTCGGTGGCGGTCCACGCGACCTTCCAGTTGATGAGCCGGAGGAACTCGAGCCCGGCGTGCACCCGTGCCAGGTTGAGCCGGACCCACTCGTGGTCGATCGGCCGGGTGCCGTCGGTGTTCGTGGTCTCCTGCGCCCAACGGCG
>JAFDWA010000127.1 GCA_018268735.1 Actinomycetota bacterium
GCCCATCCCGGTGCCGAACGTCGTCGGCCAGAGCGGCACCGCCGCGGCTGCAGCGCTGCAGGCCGCCGGGTTCGGTGTGTCGGGGATCGAGGGCTCCCCGTCGAGCGCGGTCCTGGCGACGGATCCGCCGGCAGGTGAGGCGCATCCGGCGGGCACACCCGTGCGGATCTTCACCCGTCGCTGAGCGCTCGGGCCTGTCCATCGGGGTGCGCCTGCCTCGGGCCGGACGCGGGACGTCGGATCGGTTGGGGCGGCCGCCATCGCAGCGGCTGGGGAACACCACGACCGGCTGACCACCCCAACGGATCCGACGTCGACGCTCACGGTAAACCCCTCACCGCTCCAAGTGGTGGATGCAAAGCAGCAGGCGTCGGCGGGTCTGCACGCGTCACGACCCACCCGAACGGGTGGGTCGTGACGGGAGGTGGACTCGCAGGATGCCGGGTGCCTACTCGGTGATCTCCTGGATCCGCGTGGCGACCTTGGCGGCGACCTCGTCGACGCCGCCGGTCTGCTGCATGGCCATGAGCTTGGTCATGTCGCCCTGGACCTTGATCTTGCCGGCCATGAACGCCTGCATCCCGGCCTGCGGGTTGCCGTCGACGATGATCGCCTTGGCGGTCGCGTAGTCGAGCGTGACGGTCAGCTCCGGATCCTCGAGGTGGCCGAGATCCATCTTCATCTCGCCATCCGAGGTGTCCATGTGGGCGTTCTCGGTTCCTTCGCCGAAGGGCACCTCGGTGATCACCATGTTCATCCGCACCGAATGCGGAGGTGTCGCGCCGGCTGCCTCGCCTTCGAGCTCCTCGCGGATCTTCTTGGCTTCCTCGACCCACTCCACGGACAGGAACTGGTACTTGGGCACGGAAGGCCCCCCTTCATCCAACAGTTCGACCCGATCCGTCGGTGCCGCGTGCGACCTCGACGCCCTGGCGACCACCCCGCGGGCGGCGAGCGCGGAGCGTAGCGGTGCACGGGGTCCGGTACCACAACTCCCGCGTCCTCGAAGGTGGTCAGCGGTCACCTCTTCGTGCACCACCTATCGTGACCGTGCCACCCACGGCACCACGCCCGACAGCGAACATCCCGGAGGTCCACAGATGAGCGAGCCGACGATCCTGCCCGGGGCGGAGCCCTTCAGCTTCGCAGGGGGTCCCACCGGAGTGCTGGTCCTGCACGGCTTCACCGGCAACCCGAGCTCGATGCGGCCCCTCGCCGAGGCGTTCGCCGCGGCGGGCCACACCGTCGAGATGCCACGGCTGCCCGGCCACGGCACGACGGTCGAGGACCTCCTCACGACGACGTGGGCGGACTGGTCCGCCGCTGCGGAGGCCGCGCTGGTCGACCTCGGGTCCCGCACCGAGCGCGTCGTCGTGGCCGGGCTGTCGATGGGCGGTTCGCTCACGTGCTGGCTGGCGACGCGCCATCCGGAGCTCGCCGGGATCATCTGCATCAACCCGGCGGTTGCGGCGCGGGCCGACATGCTGGAGCTCGTCAGCGCGATGGTCGCGGCGGGGGAGACGCTGATGGACGGGATCGGCTCCGACGTGGCCGACCCCGACGTCGCCGAGTCGTCCTATGCACAGACCCCGTTGCCGCCGCTGGTGAGCATGTTCGAGGTCGCCGAGTCGATCGTCGCCGACCTCGACAGGATCGAGTGCCCGCTGCTGCTGTTCACGAGCCCCCAGGACCACGTCGTGCCGCCGACGGACAGCGATCTGCTCGCAGCGTCGGTGTCAGGTCCGGTCGAGCGGGTCAGCTGCGAACGCAGCTTCCACGTCGCGACCATCGACTACGACCGGCAGCTCATCGTCGACCGGTCAGTCGAGTTCGTCGCCCGTGTGACGACCTGAGGTCGACCCGACGCGGCTCGACCCGCCGGGCTCCCATCGGGTCCAGCGGGTCGAGTGGACATGTGGTGCCGCCCCGTCGGGGGCGGCACCGGTCGTTCCGGGGTCGGATCAGGCGTGCGACATGCGGCGCCGGGCGACGAGCAGGCCCGCACCGATCAGCAGGACGGTGCCGCCTGCGATCACGAGCGGCAGCGAGTCGCTGCCGGTGAAGGCCAGCGCCTGGGCGCTGGGCGTGGTCGCCGCAGCAGCCTGCACTCCGCTCGGGGCGGCCGCCGCGGCGGGAGCCACCGCGGAGGTCGACAGGACCTCGTTCTTGGGGCCGCTGTCAGGACCGACGTACGTGGTCGAGCTGTTGCCCTGAGCACCGGCCAGACCGGCGAACGCGAAGAGCGACGCCACGAACGTGAACCCCACCAGCAGAGCACGAAGATGCTTGTTCATGCCCGCAAGGTACCAGATCGTGACCCGATGTACAGCGGAGATCTCCGCTCGGGAAGTTGTCCTCAGAGCGGCTCTCGCAGCGTGGTGATCACGACGCTGATCGTGGCGGCGCGAAGCGACGTCACGGGCGTGGTCATCGGGTCAGCTGCACCGTGCGCGGGCCGTCGTCGGTCCACTCGTCACCACCGGCGTGCCACGTCACCGGCGGGATCCTCGCCGAGGGCTGCACGACGATCCGGCGCTGCTCGATCGGGACGTCGAAGCGGAAGGTGACACGTGTCGAGGTGCCGGCCTGCAGGTCCACCTTGGCCGCCACGAGCCTCGTCGGGCCGTCGTCGCCGCTGCGGAACAACTCCGCTCCCTCGCTCGATGCGTTGCCCGCCGACCGCGGCACGGTCAACGCCAGCACGCCCTTGTACTCACCGGCGACGGTGCCGATTCCGGGGTACGGGCCGACGATGTAGCGGGGGAGCCCGGGAGGCGTGCCGTTGGCCATGTCCACCTCGACGGCGACGTGGCGGACCTTCCCATCCGCCTTCCACGACATCGCGGCGGTGATCGACACGAACTGGTCGAGCTTGTTGCCGCCGCGGTTCATCAGCGACAGGAGCATCGACTGCCCGTCGAGCGTCCCGGTGGCCCCCAGCGCGCTCCAACCCGCCTGCTCGACGGGGTCCCTCGACCACACGAGCAGGTGGCGCCCGCTGCCGGAGCGCTGCAGGGCTCGGAGGAGTTGGCCCGGCGAGAAGCGCTGGTGGTTCATCGCGTCGAACACGGCGGACGCGACCTGCGACAGGCGGTCACGTCGATCGGCGTTGTCGAGCTGGGCGTCGCGGTACTGCTCGATCAGCAGCTGCTCGACCACGTCATCGGCGGTGATCGTCACCACGTCGCCACCCGGACCGGCCACCTGCACAGGGCCGACGAGGCGGAGCAGGCGCTTCAACCCGAGCACGTCCAGCGCGATGACACCGTCGACCGGGCCATGACCGCCGGCCGTCCACATCTCCGACGCCATGCGGGCGCTCTCGTCGAAGCGGGGCGTCATGTTGAGGGCTCGCCACTCGCGGTTCGGGAATGCCCAGTCCCAGAGCCTGGCGACGTCCGGGTCGAGGGTAGCGCCGGCGCCCGGCAGGACCATCCGCTCGGTCGGTTGCATCTCCGACAGCGTGAAGCGGCCAGCATCGACGGTCAGCTCGCCGGCCTGGAGGAACATGCCGGATCCAGCTCGCATCTCGGCGTTGTTGGCGGCGAGGACGAGATACCGCGTCGGGCCCCCGATGAACCGGTTGAGGCCCGTGACCGCGGTCAGCGCGCGCCCGATCGTGTCGTCCAGGTGAGCGGACTCCCTGGCGAAGCGGTTGTAGGCGTCAGCGAGCGGCGGGAGGAGCCCGCGGTCGGGACCCAGGTCGAGTCCCCTCACCGACGACTCGAAGGCCGCCAACGTCGTCTGGGTGCGCCGACCGGCGGTGACACGACCCTCCGGTGTCGTCGGGGGGTCAGATGCGATCGCCGTCAGCTCGTGGAAGGTCCTCCGGGTCGCCTCGGTCGTCGTGGACGCAGCGGTGCTCAGCGCAGCGACCGACTCGACCTGTCGCCCGAGGACCGGGAGGTGGCGCAGGGGCGAGATGAACGGCGAGGTCACCGCCGCGTGGGCGTCCTCGAACGCCGAGGTCGCTGCAGCGAGGTCCTCGTCCATCTCGCGCGCCGGGGCGCTGTGCGGGTCGCCGACCGAGTCGATGAACGACGTCAGGTCGCCGGTCGCGACGTCGCGGGCGGACTGCATCGCGGCGACGCCGCGGTCGGCGCTGCGTGCAGCGGTCACCACCCGCAGGGTGACGAAGGCGATCCATGCGAGCAGCAGCGCCGCTGCGGCGACCGCGACCAGACGCAGCGGTCCGCGTCGGCGCGACCGCGTCTCGTCGGTGGCCGCCGGGTCAGGCGGGGCATCGGGCGGCGGATCGAGGGGATCGGTGACCGCCCCGTGCGCCGGGGTGGGGCGCTGTTCGGGCACGGCGCCCCACGATACCGACGGCCGCCTCAGGTCCCTCCACGTCGTCGCCGTGGCTGGTGGCCTCCACAGGCTCCTGCGGGCGACGGGGTCGTCGGGTCCGGCGCCCGGAGGTCGGTAGTGTCGGTGCGACATGCCATCGAACGACGCCACGCCGTCCACCGAGCGGATCACCGCCGCTGACGTCGCCAAGGTCGCACGCCTCGCCCGCCTGCGGCTCACCGACGCCGAGCTGGAGCGGTTCACCCACCAGCTGTCGGACATCCTCGACCATGCAGGCGACCTGGATCTCCTCGACCTCGATGGTGTCGAGCCGATGGCGAGGCCCGTGCCGCTCACGAACGTGCTGCGCCCCGACGAGCCCCAGAGCTCCGACGCAGCGTTGCGCCGGGACGACGTGCTGGCGGCCGCGCCCGCCGCAGAGGACGGGCAGTTCCGGGTCCCGCCCGTGCTCGGGGAGGCGCCATGAGGACCGCTGCGGAGATCGCGGCAGGAGTGCGCTCCGGATCCCTCAGCGCGCTCGAGGTGCTCGACGGGCACCTCGAGCAGGTCGCGCTGCGGGAGTCGGAGATCCACGCGTTCAACCACCTCGACGAGACGGCGGCCCGCGCTGCTGCGGTGGACGTCGATCGCCGGGTCGCAGCGGGCGAGGACGTCGGCGCGCTCGCCGGCGTGCCGGTCGCGATCAAGGACAACCTCTGCACACGAGGTGTCCCGACGACGTGCTCGTCGCGGATGCTCGAGGTGTGGTCGCCGCCCTACGACGCGACCGTCGTCGCCCGGTTGGCGGCCGCGGACGCGATCGGTATCGGGAAGACGAACCTCGACGAGTTCTTGATGGGCTCCTCCACCGAGACGTCCGCGTTCGGGCCGACCCGCAACCCCCACGACGTCACCCGTGTGCCGGGAGGGTCCTCTGGAGGGTCGGCCGCCGCCGTCGCAGCAGGCTTCGCTGCGATCTCGCTCGGATCCGACACCGGAGGGTCGATCCGCCAGCCGGCAGCCCTCTGCGGGGTGGTGGGCGTGAAGCCCACCTACGGCACCGTGTCCCGCCTGGGTCTGATCGCGTTCGGATCGTCGCTCGACCAGGTCGGCCCGCTCGCGACGACCGTCGCAGACGCCGCGCTCGTGCTCGAGGTGATCGGCGGCCACGACCCCGGTGACTCCACGTCGCTGCCCGGACCCTTCCCGTCGCTGTCGGGGCACCTCGACGACGGGGTGACCGGCCTGCGCGTCGGCATCGTCGCCGAGATGATGGGCGACGGCATCGCCGCGGACGTCACCGCCCGGGTCCGGGCCGCGGCCGACGCCCTGGCCGCCGCCGGTGCCACCGTCGAGGAGGTCTCGGTCCCGGCGGTGACCTACGGGCTGTCCGCCTACTACCTCGTCGCTCCGGCCGAGGCGAGCTCCAACCTGGCCCGCTACGACGGCGTCCGCTACGGGCTGCGG
>JAFDWA010000128.1 GCA_018268735.1 Actinomycetota bacterium
CACGCCGTCGAGCCCGGCGAGCCGCTCCGCCCCCGCACGCTGGCGGGCCTCGTCGAGCGCCAGGGACAACGCATCCGCCCGCGCAACCCACGCCGAGGCATCCGACTCCGCCCCGGTCGCGGCCTCCTCCGCAGCGCTGAGCAGCCCGTCGCAGCGCTCCCGGCCCAGCGAGGCCTCCACAGCCCCACGTTCGAGGCCGGGGGCGCCGGCATCGGCGTCCTGGACCGCAGCCACCGCTGCGGAGCGCTCGGTCTGCAGCCGCTCCACCCGCTCCGCCAGCGAGTCGCGGCGCGTCGCGAGCCGCTCCTGGTCCGCAGCGGTCCGCTCGATGGCGGAGCGGAGCGCCGCGAGCTCGCCGCGCACTGCGGACGCCTCACCGGTCGGTGCCGGGATGCCGTCGCCCCACTCCTCGCCGAAGACCGCCCGTCGTGCGGCGTGCTGCGCCTCCGCGGCGTCGAGCGTGGACATCTCGTCGGTCACCGACGCGCCGTCACGTTCGATCTGCGCCGCCTCGTCGACCAGCTGGTGCTGCTCGGCCTCCAGCGAGGCCACGACTCCGGCGTCGACCGACGTGCCGAGCTCGCGTTGCAGGTTCCGGTGTCGCTCGACGAGCAGGGCGAGCTGACCCCGGCCCTTCTCCGCCAGCTTCTCGAAGCGGACGAGCACGTCGCCGAGATCACGGCCGCCGAGAGCGGAGAGCTGCGCCTCGGTGGCGACGATCCGGCTGTCGAGCCCGGACAGGACCGCACGCAGCCGCTGGTCCTCGGCACGCAGCTCCGACTGGGTTCGGGCCGACTCTGCGAGCTGACCGCGCAGGCGGGCGATGTCACGACCGGCGAGGTGCACGCGCAGCGACGTCAGCTCGCCGACCAGGTCGCCATGGCGACGGGCGGCGTCGGCCTGGCGCTCGAGCGGTCGGAGCTGCCGTCGAACCTCGCGGAGCAGGTCGTTGATCCGGGTGAGGTTCGCCTCGGTCGCCTGGAGCCGACGTTCGGCCCGCTCCTTCCGGCGCCGGTACTTCAGGACGCCGGCGGCCTCTTCGATGATGAGGCGCCGATCCTCGGCGCGGGCGTTCAGGACGGCGTCGATGTTGCCCTGGGAGATGATGACGTGTTGCTGTCGACCCACCCCGGAGTCCGACAGCAGCTCCTGGATGTCGAGCAGGCGACACGGCACGCCGTTGATCTCGTACTCGCTGTCGCCGTTGCGGAACAGCAGACGTGTGATCGTCACCTCGGTGAACTCGATGGGCAGCAGACCCGCCGAGTTGTCGAGGGTGAGCGACACCTCGGCCCGGCCCAGCTGCGCGAGCCGGGAGGTCCCCGCGAAGATGACGTCGTCCATCTTCTGGGATCGCACCGCGGACGGCGCCTGCGCGCCGAGCACCCAGCCGATGGCGTCGACCACGTTGGACTTGCCCGACCCGTTCGGGCCGACGACGACGGTGACCCCGGGCTCGAGGCTCAGCGTCGCCGCCTCGGCGAAGGACTTGAACCCCTTGATCTGCAGCGTCTTGAGGAACACGGTGCTCCCGGCTCAGACCTGGGTCTGCTCGCAGTAGTAGGTGTAGCCGCTGCCGAAGCGCGACTTCACGATCGGTCCACGGGCACGGGGGCTCATCTCGCCGTCGCGGCGATACACCGTGAGGTACTGGCCGTACTCCCCCGGCTGACCCGACAGCGACACCCAGCCGTCCTCGCCGAGAGTGGTGCCGCCGTACTTGACCGCCTCGTGGACGGTCTCGACGGTCGCCCGGTAGAGGCGACGGATCTCCTGTGCCGACAGCGACGTCGTGGCCCGGTCGTAGCGGAGCCCGGCGTGGAAGAGGATCTCGTCGGAGTACATCGGGCCGATGCCGATGAGGAACGTCGGGTCCATCAGCACGGACTTCAGTCGTCCGTCACGTCGCAGGAGCTGCTCGCCGAAGGAGGTCCACGAGATCGGCTCGTCGACGGCGTCGAGTCCGACGGAGGAGAGCTCGGGATGGGTGGCGTCGAGCTCCTCGGACGCGATCAGCTCCACCGACGAGCCCTTCTTCGGATCGGCGAGGCGGAGCTGGCCGCCCTGGGTGAAGGTGATCACGACGCCGGTGCCCGGATCGGCCGGATCCTTGAGCTGGCGCTTCACCAGGCGGGCCTTCGGCCCGAGCGAGATCACCAGGAGGTGCTCGTCGTCGACGCCGAGGGTGAGCAGCGTCGCGCGACGACCGGCGGAGGTGATCTTCGCTCCGGTCAGCGCTGAGATGAACGCCTTCTTGGTCGGCACCTTGACGAACCCGGTGCCGGGCACCTCGACGGCCTTCACCTTCTTGTCGACGACCTCACGCTCGAGATCGCGACGCAACAGCTCCAGTTCCGGTAGCTCAGGCATCTCGGACTGCCTCCCCTCGGTCGGCCTCGTTGGAAGCCAGCTCGTGCGCAAGCCTGGCGGTCGCCTCGCTGGCGGCAGCCTGCTCGGCTTCCTTCTTCGTGCGGCCGTCACCGCCGCCCCACACCCGACCGTCGAAGCGGACGATGGCGTGGAACGACTTCGCGTGCTCGGGACCGGCCTCGGAGATCTCATACGTCGGCAGCTCGCCGAAGTGCCGCGCCGCCATCTCCTGGAGGCGTGACTTGTGGTCGCTCTCGACGTCACCTGCGAGGACGCCGTCGATGCGCTCGTCGAGCAGACCCAGCACCATGCGGCGGGCGGCGTCGATGCCCCCGTCCAGGTACACCGCGCCGATCACCCCCTCCATGGCGTCGGCGAGGATCGAGGTCTTCTGGCGACCTCCGGTCGACTGCTCGCCCTTGCCGAGCATCAGCACCTCGCCGAGACCGACCGACCGGGCGACGTCGGCGAGCGCGTTCGCGCTGACCAGCTCGGAGCGTCGACGCGCGAGGACGCCCTCGCTCGAACGCGGCGAGACCTGGAACAGGTGGTCGGTCACCACGAGGCCCAGCACGGCGTCGCCGAGGAACTCCAGACGTTCGTTCGAGGCCACACCGCCGTGCTCCGCGCACCACGAGCGGTGGCGCAACGCCAGATCCAGCAGCGCCGGGTCCTCGAAGCGGTGGCCCACCCGACGACACAGCGCGCCTCGGGGGGTCTCGGCGCCGTGGGGCGTCTCGTCGACGGTGATGACAGATCCCGAAGGGGCCTCGAGGGCCGGCTCAGACCCGTGCGAGGACGTAGTCGACGGCATCTCGCACGGTCTTCAGATCCTCGAGGTCCTCGTCCTCGATGCGGAACCCCTCGCTGCGTTCGCTCAGCTCGTCCTCCAACGCCTCCACCAGCTCGATCAGCGCGAGCGAGTCGGCGTGCAGGTCCTCGGCGAAGGAATCGCCCTCATCGATCGTCGAGGGGTCGATCTCCAGGATGTCGGCCAACCGGTCCTTGACCAGCTGCAGCACCTCGGGACGTTCGATGGGCCCCTCTTGGACGTGCGTCTCCGCAGGCACGATGGCTACCGCTCTCCTCGATCCCCCGGGAACCGTCCCGGGACCTGTGGGCGGCCACTGTAACCGCCACGACGGGCGCCGGCCGCGATGCGTGGGCCGCGCGCCGACACGGTGAACCTCGTTCAGTCGACGTCGATGGCCTGTCGACCGCCGTACCAACCGCAGTTCCCGCAGACCACGTGCGGCTGCTTGACGGCGTTGCATCGGGGACAGGTGCTGCGGGCCGGGGCGCGGAGCGTCCAGTTCGACGCCCGTCGGCTCCGGCTCTTGGCCTTGGAGGTCTTCTTCTTGGGAACTGCCATCGTTCGTCCCGTGCTCGCGCGTCAGTTGGATGCCGTCGGCGCGCTCCGGCCGGGATGCCGACCGGTGTGCACGTCGCGGTGCTCATCGATCGATCGGACCGACGAGCGACGGGTCACTCTAGCGGAGCGTCGGTCCCCGGGTCGAAGCGCAGCTCGTCGAGTGCCGACCACCGCGGATCGACCGGGCGCTCGTCGCCATCGGCACGCTGCACCGGAAAGCTCTCCGGGGCCGGGCCGGCGCAGTCGTCACGGCACAGCGGAGCGAGCGGCAGGGCCAGCACCGCTGCGTCGTGCAGCACCGGTCCGAGATCGATGACGTCGGACTCGATCGGCAGCAGGTCCGCATCGACCGGATCGTCGGAGAACACCTCGCGGAGGTGGACCTCCGCGACGCCGTCGGTCGGTTCGAGGCAACGTCGGCACGGACCGGTCCACGGGACCGTCAGCGTGCCGGTCACGGTCACGCCGTCGGAGCGCGACTCCACAACCACGTCGAGGCGCCCCGTCGAGCCCGCCGGGACCGCAGCGCTGCTGACCCCGATGCCACCGAGGTCCACGTCGCGCTGGACGCCCATGCGCTCACCGGGGTGTCGACGCAGGTCCGACACCCCGACCCTGAGGTGGATGCGGTCGCTCGACACGGCGATCAGGCGCCCTGGTCGTACACCGCTGAGTGCGAGCCTGTGCGGGGCTCCTCCAGGTCCGACAGCTCCGCCTCCTCGATGGACGGCGCAGCGAGCTTGTCCCGGCCCGCCGCGACGGTCCGCGCGATGCGGGCGAGCACGTTCTCGAAGCTGGCGAGCTTCTGGTCGCAGTAGTCCTCGGTCTCGCGTCGGAGTCGACGAGACACCGCCTCCGCCTCGTCGACGATCTCGCGGGCGCGGTGCTCGGCCGCCTTCACGACCTCGGAGCGCTCCACCATCTTGGCGACCCGGCTCTGCGCGTCCTCGATCAGCCCCTGGCCCTCCCGGCGGGTCCTCGCGAGGAAGTCCTCTCGCTCCTTCAACAGCCAGCGGGCCGAACGCAGCTCGTCGGGCAGGCGTGACACGGCGTCGTCGAGCAGCTCGGTCAGCTCCTCCCGGTTCACCCGGACCGATGCCGACATCGGGATCCCCGGTGCCGCCTCGACCATCTCGATCACACGCTCGAGGATGTCCTGGGTCTCGGGCATCCGGTACTGCTCGCCGGCCGGAGCGCGTCGCACGCTGGCGCCGGAGGCATGGCTCGGCCCTCCGCCGTCCCGGTCGCGGTCGGGTTCGTCGGTCGAATCGGCCATCACGCGCCTCCGAATCGCTCGTCGAGGCGCTGCGCCACCGGGGCGGGCACCATCGTGGCGACGTCTCCCCCGAACCGAGCGACCTCGCGGATCAGCTTGGATGCGAGGAAGGAGCTCTTCGACGCCGAGGGGATGAACAGCGTGTCCAGTCCGGAGATCGAGCGGTTCATCTGCGCCATCTGCAGCTCGGACTCGAAGTCCGACACGGCGCGCAGCCCCTTCACGATGAAGTTCGCACCGATCTCGTGGGCCAGGTCCACCACGAGCGTGGAGAACATCGTCACCTCGACGTTGCCGAGGTGGGCGAGCGACGACTCGATGAGCTCCTGTCGCTCCTGCAGCGTGAAGAGCGGTTCGCCCTTCTGCGGGTTTCGCATGGCGGCCACCACGACCCGGTCGAACAGCTTGGCCGCCGTCTCCACGATCTCGACGTGGCCGTTGTGGATCGGGTCGAACGATCCCGGATAGAGGACGGTCGTCACCGGGGGTCCACCTCGGGACTCCCCGCGTCGCCCGGACCGGCGAGCAGTGTGGGGTGCATCTCGATCATCGTCACCACCGTACCGCCGTGACGCCGCTCCCTCAGGATGGTCCCGCCCAGCTCGTCGACCACGGCGGCCGCGTCGGCGCCGAGGACGCGATCGGACTCCGCGACGACGATCGAGGAGGGGGCGAGCCGCGGCTGCAGCGCCGTCAGCAGCCCCACCCAGCCGTCGAAGTGGTACGGCGGAT
>JAFDWA010000129.1 GCA_018268735.1 Actinomycetota bacterium
CCGGGACCCGGCACCGCACGGCGGAGCGCGTCGCCCGATCGATCGGCGTGCCGGTCATCTCGGTGTCCGAGGACATGGCGGTGGTCACCGTCTACACCAAGACCAACCGCTACCAGCTCGAGCCGATCACCTCGATCCTGAGCCGTTGCAACCAGGCGCTGCAGACCCTCGAGCGCTACAAGAACCGGCTCGACGAGGAGTCGACCAACCTCACCTCGCTCGAGGTCGAGGACCTCGTGACCCTGCGTGACGTCGTGACGCTGCTGCAGCGAGCGGAGCTGGTGGCGCGCATCTCCGACGAGATCGAGCGCTACCTGGTCGAGCTCGGCACCGATGGCCGACTCGTCCGGCTGCAGCTGCGCGAGCTCATGGCCGGCGTCGAGGACGAGCGTCGCCTCGTCGTCCTCGACTACCTGCAGGCCGATGCGTCCTGGGACCTGGAGCAGGCGATCGACACGCTGTCGGACCTCGACATGGAGGACCTCCTCGACGCCGACAAGGTCGCGCACGCGCTGCACCTGTCGGGTCAGGCCGACGACATGGACGCGCACCTGCAGGCCCGCGGGTACCGGATGCTCGCCCGCATCCCGCGGATGTCGGAGCCCATGGTGGAGCGCCTGATCTCGCACTACGGCTCGCTCGAGAAGCTCAGCAGAGCGTCGATCGAGGACCTCGCCACGGTCGACGGCGTCAACGACCACTGGGCGCGGACGATCAAGGACGCGCTGGGCCGGATCGCGGAGTCCAGCATCCTCGACCGCTACAACTGAGGGCATGGACCTCACCCTCCCGTCAGGAACGCCCGCCTACGTCGCTCGCAGCGACGGTGAGACCGCGAGCCTGGTGGTCATCCCCGACATCTGGGGTCTGCGGCCGCTGTTCACCGCAATGTGCGACGACCTCGCGGCACGTACCGGGTGGAGCGTCGGCAGCTTCGAGCCGTTCCCGGGGCGCGACCTGCCCGGGGAGGGCGAGCCCGACGCCGCTGCAGCCCGCTTCGCGGTGATGAGCGAGATGTCCGATGCCCGCCTGCTCGGCGACGCCGTCGCGCTCGCCGACGCGATCGGAGTGGATCGGGCGGGCCTCATCGGGTTCTGCATGGGTGGCATGTACGCGCTCAAGGCGGCGAGCACCGGTCGCTTCGGTCGAGTCGGCGCGTTCTACGGGATGATCCGCGTGCCGGAGCCATGGCAGGGTGCGGGACAGGGCGCGCCGCTCGACGCGCTCGCGGCTCGGGGTGGGACCGAGGTCATGGCGGTCGTGGGGACCGTCGATCCGTACACGCCGCCAGCCGACCTGGAGGCGCTGCGCGACGCGGGAGTGGATGTCGTCGCCTACGAGGGCGCCGACCACGGCTTCGTGCACGATCCGAGCCGTCCCGCTCACCGCGTCGACGATGCGGCCGATGCGTGGGATCGCATGCTCGGGTTCCTGGCGAGTTGACGCTCGGCCCCGGGCGGGACGGGTCGGCGTTCGGGTCAGGACGAGCGGATCTCGAGCTCGCGGCGCTTGAGGATCCGGTATCGGTGGTCGTGCTGCTCGATCCAGCCGAGGCGCAGGAAGCTCGCGATCGCCTTGTTCACCCGTTCCCGGGATGCGCCGATGAGCCCGGCCAGTTCCTCCTGGGTGATCGGGATCTCGAACTCCTCGCGGTCGCCGGCGAGCTCGAGCAGGTGCTTCGCGGTCCGACCGGTGACGTCGAGGAAGAACGAGTCGGCGAGCGCCTCGTCGGTGGAGCGGATCCGCTGGCACAGCATGCGGACCACCGACCACAGCAGGTCGGGCTTGTCCTCCCACAGGGTGCGGAGGACCTCTGCAGGGATGCGGATCACCGTCGACTGCTCGAGCGCTCGGGCTTCGGCGGATCGGCCGAGGCCGTCGAAGAGGCCCATCTCGCCGAACAGGTCGCCTCGGACCATGAGCGCCACCATCGACTCGCGCCCGTCGATCGACTTGTTGGCGATCGCGATGCGGCCGTCGATCACGACGTAGCACGCGTCGGGCTCGGCTCCTTCGCTGAAGACCACGTCGTTGCGGATCAGCTCGACCCGCTCGACCGCATCGGCGAGGCGGGTGTGGTCCTCTTCGTCGAAGCGGTCGAACAGCTCGACGTTGCGGAGGAGCTCCATGTCGTTCACGCCGGGCATCGTAGTGACCGAGAAGTCCGTCACACAGCGACGACCGGTTACCGTGCCGTCGATGGAGTCCGGCCGTGGTCGCTGAGGAACTCGGGGAGGTGTGGTGCATCGTGGTCGCTGCCGGCTCCGGTCGACGCTTCGGCGGGGCGAAGCAGCATGTGGATCTCGCTGGTCGCAGCGTCCTCGAGCGGTCGGTCGCGACGGCGCGGGAGGTCTGCGACGGCGTCGTGGTGTGCGTGGCCGGGACCGACGACGCCGAGGCGCTCAGGGCAGCGGTCCACGCCGATCGGGTCG
The DNA here is from genome assembly GCA_018268735.1 of Actinomycetota bacterium. Taxonomy (GTDB): domain Bacteria; phylum Actinomycetota; class Acidimicrobiia; order Acidimicrobiales; family Microtrichaceae; genus Dermatobacter. Next base: position 2,433 of record JAFDWA010000129.1, read on the forward strand.
TCGAAGGCGGCGCGTCACGTTCGCGGTCGGTCGCCAACGGCCTGGCTGCGGTGCCGGAACGGGCGCAGGTGGTCCTGGTGCACGACGCGGCACGCCCGCTCGCGTCGCCTGAGCTGTTCCGACAGGTGGTGGCAGCGGTCCGCGCCGGGGCCGATGCGGCGGTCCCGGCCGTCCCCGTCGTCGACACGATCCGGTCGCTCGACGGTCCGAAGGTGGACCGTGACCGGCTCCGCGCCGTGCAGACCCCGCAGGGGTTCCGGGCCGAGGTGCTGCGCTCCGCTCACCACAGTGGTCGCGACGCGACCGACGACGCGTCGTTGGTGGAGGAGGCGGGGGGTACGGTCGTGCTCATCGAGGGCGAGCGGACCAACCTGAAGATCACCGAACCGGTGGATCTGGATGTGGCGACGGCGCTGCTGCGCCGATCGGCGTCGTCGGTGCGCGCCACCGACCTCGAGCACTTCGAGGGCCACGGCGCGGACACCGCCGAGGGTGGCTCGTGACGGCGATCCGCATCGGCAACGGCTTCGACGTCCATCGCTTCAGCGACGACCGCGGCCGGCGACTCGTGCTCGGCGGCGTCTGCTTCGATGGTGAAGTGGGCCTCGACGGGCACTCCGACGCGGATGTGGTCGCACACGCGGTCGCCGAGGCGCTGCTCGGGGCAGCGGGGCTGGACGACCTGGGGAGCCACTTCCCTGACACCGACGAGCGTTGGCACGGTGCCGACAGCCTGGCGCTGCTCGCCGAGGTCGTCCGGCTGGTGCACGACGAGGGCTGGGACCCGGTGAACGTCGACTGCTCGGTGATCGCCGAACGACCGAAGCTGGCGCCTCGACGGGCGGAGATGCAGTCCCGCCTGAGCGATGTCGTCGGCGCGCCGGTCACCGTCAAGGGTCGACGGGCCGAGGGCATCGGCGGGCTCGGTCGATGCGAGGGGATCGCGTGCCTCGCATCGGCACTGGTGTCGTCGCGGATCGTCTTCGTCGACGGGGTGGGCACCTGATGGCCGGTCGGTCGCCGAGTGGTCGTGGTCGAGGCCCGGCACGTCCGGCCAAGCGGTCGGGACCTGCGGGTCGGCCGAGCCGCGACGACGCGCGTGGGGGTCCCCCCAGGGGTTCGGGCAAGGGCAGCGGTGGTCGTCCGAACAGGGACGGTCGACGGGAGCAGCGCAAGGATCCGAGCCGGACGACGGCGCCGAAGGAGCGCGGACTGGGCGGAACCCAGGTGGAGGGTCGCCAAGCGGTGCGGGAGCTGCTGCTGGCGGGCCGTCGCCGCGTGTACGAGGTGCTCCTCAACGCCGAGCTCGACCACTCCGACATCGTCGGCGACATCGTCGATCTGGCATCGGAGCTGAGGGTGCCGGTCACCGAGGTCAGCAGGGGCCGCCTCGACGCGCTGAGCCACACGGAAGCGCCCCAGGGTGTCGTGGCCCGAGCGGCCGAGCTGCCGACGACCGCTCTGCACGACCTGTGCGCCCCGCTCGAGGGTCGACCCCCGTTCCTGCTCGCCGTGGACGGCGTCACCGATCCGGGGAACCTCGGGGCGCTGCTGCGGATCGCCGAGTGCGCCGGTGTGACCGGCGTGGTGCTGCCACGGCATCGAGCCGTGCACGTGACGCCGACGGTGACCAAGGCAGCTGCCGGTGCCGTCGAGTACCTGCGAACGGCGCTGGTGGGTGGGCTGCCGACCGCCATCAACGAGATGCGAGACGCCGGGGTGTGGGTCGTCGGCCTCGACGCCGGAGGTGCATCGAGCATCCACGACCTGCCGGTCGCCACCGACGCGGTGTGCCTGGTCCTCGGCGCCGAGGGGAAGGGCCTGTCGCGCCTCGCCGCGCAGCGCTGCGACCTGGTCGCGTCGATCCCGCTGCACGGCCACCTGTCGTCGTTGAACGTCGCGAGCGCCGGAGCCATCGCATGCTACGAGATCGCTCGTCGCCGTCCGTCACCCACGGGGTAGCGTCGCCGCCATGTCCGACGCCACGAAGCCCTCCGACGCGAGACCCTCCGACACGAGACCGGCAGTCCGTCCCCACGCGGTGGACTCAGCACGCCGATCCGCCGGCGCGGTCGGTGACGTGGGTGCCCGGTTCATGCTCGACATGGACATGTACGGCGAGGCTGCAACCCTCGGCTACAGCGGACTCGCGTTCTACTTCGCCGGCCGCGGCGGCGTGCTCGGCGACGTCGACCACACGGTCGTCTACGAGACGTTCGCGTTCTTCCCGGCTGAGACCGTCCGGACCGCGTGGGAGTCCTCGGCGACCGTCGAGGACCGTGCGGCCTCCGCGCAGCGGTTCGCGGCGTATGCGGCTTCGTGGGCCGGTGCGCACCTGCCCGCCGAGGGAGTCGACTACCGACGCCTCGCCGAGCTCGCCGGAAGGGTGATCGATGCCGCCGATCCTGCCGGGGCGGCGGTGTTCGCGGGATGGCGCGACCTCGACGAGCCGACGGGCGACCGCGAGCTGGCCGTGCACCGGATGAACGCGCTGCGGGAGCTCCGTGGAGCACGCCACGCCGCTGCGGTGCGTGAGGTGGGCGTCGCCCCCGTCGATGCGTTCTTCATCCGGAGCCCGGCCATGGCGGGGATCTTCGGCTGGGTGGAGCCGGAGGAGCCGCCGGGCGATCAGGCCCGTGCCGACTGGCAGCGAGCCGAGGATCTGACCGACCAGCGCTTCGGTGCGGACCTGGCGGTGCTCGACGACAGCGAGCTCGACGAGCTCTGCGAGCTCGCCGACGCGCTCCAGGCAGCCATCACCTGACGCCCGTCGGTCGCGATCGGACTGGCTCAGTCGAGCGGCCCGTGGATTCGGACGGCGTCGCTGTGCTCGACGGCAAGGTCGTTGAGTCGCTCCGCGACGACGTTGCACGAGTTCGCGACCGACAGCGACGTCAAGGTCCTGGCGAACGAATCGGAGTCGTCGTGCTGCTCCGCAGCTCGTACCGCGTCGAGGGCGGCTCGTCGGGCCGGCTCGAGGTCTGGGAGTGCGAGCGGGCTGTCCGGTGCCGAGTGGCGGAACCAGCGAGCGATGTCCTGCATCGACTCCTGGAGCAACGACGTCAGAGCGGTGAGCTCGTCCCGGCTCGCCTGCAGCAGCGGGATGCTCCGGGGGTCGGCCACGGAGGTGGCGAGCACTGCGCACTGCTCCCAGATGCGGCGGGTCGTGACGCGCCAGTGCGACGAGAGCACGCTCTGGGACGGATGCTCCGACATGGCGTCGTCCCAGAGCTCGTCGACCTGGGCGAGGCGCTCGCGCCCATCGACG
>JAFDWA010000012.1 GCA_018268735.1 Actinomycetota bacterium
CGATCACGAGCTACGAGTACTCGACCGACGGCGGCGTGACCTGGCGCCTCCGCGCAGCCGGATCCACGACGTCGCCCCTGACGATCCTCACGACGTCGGCGACAGGTGCGCCGCTCGTGAACGGGCGCCTCTCCACGGTGCAGATCCGGGCGCTCAACGTCGCCGGTTCGGGTGCGGCGTCGGCATCGACGATCGTCGCACCCCTCGGAGCGCCCGACGCCCCGACCGGCGTCACCGTCACCTCCGCCGACCGCGCGCTCGTGGTCGCGTTCACATCCGGTGGCGACGGCGGTGCCGCTGTGACCCGGTTCGAGTACCGCCTGGACGGCGGCACCTGGACCGACACCGGATCGCTCACCAGCCCGTTCACGATCGGGGGGTTGACCAACGGCGTCGGTCACTCGGTCGAGGTCCGAGCCGTCAGCGCGCTCGGTGCCGGCGATTCGTCGGTACCGGTGAGCGGCACGCCTCGAACGGCTCCGGACGCCCCGACCGCGGTCGCCGCGGCTGGCGGTGACGGGACCGCGACGGTCACGTGGTCGGCTCCGGCCAGCGACGGCGCCAGCGCGATCTCCGGCTACACCGTGACCCTCTACGACGCACCGACGGGTGGCCTCGCGGCCGGCTCGTGCACCAGCGGCGGCGCACTCACCTGCACGGTTGCGGGCCTCCGCAACGGCACCACGTACCACGCCGCGGTCGTGGCGACGAACGCCGCCGGCACCGGACCTGCCAGCGCTCCACGTGTCGAGGTCCGGCCCGTGGGTCGACCCTCGGTGGCGATCTCGGGGATCGTCCCCGGAGCCACCTCGCTCACCGTGGACGTCGCCACCGACGACAGCGGTGCGCCGATGAGCGCGTACGAGTACCGGCTCGACGGTGGCCCGTGGACCTCGACCGGCACGACCACCGAGCCGTTCACGATCTCGGGCCTGAGGACCGGTCAGACGTACTCGGTGGAAGTTCGTGGCCGCAACGACCTGGGCGCCGGCGACCCGTCGGCACCGCTCTCCGCGACACCACGGACGCTCCCGGGTGCACCCGTCGCCCTCGGCGCCGCGAGCGGCTCGGGCTCCGCTGCACTCACCTGGACCGCGCCGGCGGACAACGGCGGAGCGGCCGTCAGCGACTATGTCGTGCAGTACGCGACCAACGTCGCAGGCCCCTTCACGACCTTCGCCGACGGCACATCCCCAACGGCTGCCGTGACGGTCACCGGCCTCACCGACGGCACCGGCTACCTCTTCCGGGTCGCGGCGATCAACGCCGCGGGCACCGGACCGTGGAGCGGACTCGCGTCGACCACGCCGCTGTCGGCGCCCGCTGCACCCAACCTGTCCGCACTCACCGTCGGCAGCCAGTTCATGCAGGCCGCGTTCACCGCTCCCGTCTCGAACGGCGGCAGCGCGATCACCGGCTACCAGTACCAGCTCGACGGCGGTGAGTGGCGCAACGCCACGGGGACCACGTCACCGCTCTTGATCCCGGGACTGACCAACGGGCACAGCTACTCGGTGGCGGTCCGGGCAGTCAACGCGGTCGGTGGCGGCACGGCGTCGAACATCCGCAGCGCGACGCCCTACGGCCTGCCGAGCGCGGTGGACGGCTTCGTCGCCTCGCCGGGTTCCGGCTCCGTGACCCTGACCTGGGACGCAGCCAACGCCAACGGCAGCCCGATCACCGGGTACAACGTCGTCCGCTGGTCAGCTGCGAGCGAGGGGTCGATCGTCTCGAACTTCACGACGACGTCGACGTCGGCCACCGTGACGGGCCTGTCCGCCGGAACCTACTGGTTCACGATCGAGGCCTCGAACGCTGCGGGGACCGGGCCGCGCTCCGCGCCGCGCACCAGCGCGACCGTCGGGGCGACCACCCCCGCGGCACCCACCATCGGCGTCGTGTCGGTGTCCGGCACGACCGCGACGTTGTCCTGGACGAACGGCGCTGCGGGCACCGCACCGATCGACGGCGCGGTCATCCGCTACGTCGACGGCGTCACCACGCGGACCGTCGGACGGCTCAGCACCGCAGCCACCTCCGCCACGGTGACGCTGCCCTCGGCCGCAGCTGCCTACTCGCTGCAGGTCGCGTCGCTGTCGAGCGCCGGGGTCGGTGCGTTCAGCACGATCCGTCCGTCGCTCGTCGGCGCGGCGTCCGCGTCCGACGTGGGGAGCACCGGCGCGACGGTGTCCGGGACGGCGAACGCCAACGGTGCCACCGCCGACGTCGTCGTCGAGTACGCGACCGACGCGGGGTTGCTCGGGACAGCGTCCGCGTCGAGCGTCGCAGTGACGCCGGCGACGGTGACCGGATCGACCGACACCAGCGTCGCAGGCACGCTGTCGGGCCTCGAGGCGGGCACCACCTATGTCGCGCGGCTCCGTGCCACGTCGGGCACGGCGACGACCGTCGGCGCGTCGACGACGTTCACGACGCCGGCCGGCATCCACTCCAGCGGGTTGACCAAGGTGTACGACGGCGGACCGATCGCTCCGGTCACGGTGACCTCGCCGGGCGGACTCGGCGTCACCCGGACCTTCGTCGGCACGGGTGGCACCCACCTGTCCGCGACCTCGGTGGCACCCAGCACCGTCGGCACCTACCAGATGACCACCACGATCGACGGCGGAGCGCTGAGCGGCTCGGAGGTCGTCGCAGTCGAGATCACCGCACGCCCGCTCACCATGGCGGTCAGCGCCGTGGACCGCGCCTGGGACGGCACAACCGCTGTGGATCTCGTCGTCGCCCTCACCGGCGCGGTCACCGGTGACGACGTCGGCGTCGCACCGGGTGCGCTCACCGGGTCGCTGCCCTCTGCGGGCGCCGGTGACCGCAGAGCTGTTGCGATCGGCACCCACGGTGTCGTGCTGGTCGGTGCCGACGCCGCGAACTACTCGGTGTCGGTGCCGTCCTCGAGCACCGTCGACATCGCTCGCGCCGCACAGGCGGTGCGCTTCACCACGACCGCACCCGAGTCGTTCGTCGTCGGCCAGCACTACCGCCCAGCGGTGACGTCGGACCAGTCGCTGGCTGTTGCTCTCGACCTCATCGGAACGGGTTCGGATCCCGCGGCGTGCCGCTTCGTCGACGGCGACCTGATCGCCGTGGCGCCCGGCTCCTGCACCCTGGTCGCCACGCAGCCCGGCACGCCAGACGTGGCAGCGGCGGCTGTCGTCGGCCAGGTCGTCGTCGTGCGGGCCGCCGATGTCCCCACCACGACCGCTGCGCCGACGACTGCTGCGCCGACCGGGACGACGCCGGGCAGCGACGCCGACCGCGGGATCGGCACCCGACTGCCGTCGTCAGGTGGGCAGGTCGGCGGCATGCCGATCGGCTCGTTCGGACGCTCGGATCTGTCGGAGCCCGCTGGATCGGAGCAGTCGTCGACGGGTGCTCCCGCGGCCGCCGAGTCGGCCCCGGCGGCCCCGGATGCAGCCGCTGACCCGGCTCCGGCCGAGGACGACTCGGTGAACGTCTCGCCGGCTCCGGGCGGCGTCGCGGCGTCGCGGCACGAGCTCGGCGACGAGGTCGCAGCGTCCGGGGGTCGCGGGTCGCACCGATCCGACCCGATCACCTCGATGGCGTCGGTCGCGGTGCGCCATCCCGTGGTCGCCGGCTCAGCCGTGGGGGTGCTCCTCATCGGGCTCGGGTGGCTGCTCCTGGCATGGCGCCGTCGACGGGACGAGGACGTCGCAGCCGAGTGAGGTCGCCTCAGCGGTCTGCACCACGGGCGGTGCCCGTGGTGCGGCCGCCGTCGGCAGGGAACACCGTGCAGAGGACCTTGCGATCGTTGCGTCCCCAGGACTCCTCGGACGGCCACCAGGTCTCGATCTCGAACGACGAGGTCGTCCACGGTCGGCCGACGAACGACTCGAAGCGGTCGAAGCAGGTCTGCTCGGCCCAGTCCTGCACCACGGGCGCGCCCGGGTATGCCCCGCCCTTGACCGTCGGGCCCGCGTAGGTGACCTCGTCGGTCACCTCGTGGGTGTGGGGGTCCGAGCACGGCAGCACCCACACGGCGCGATCTGCCGCAGCCGGGTCGTCCTTCGCCACGACGAAGCACTGGCCGGTCCGGAGGTCCCGGAGCCCGGTCGCGGTCGCACCCGTCGGCATGGCGGTGCTCGGTGCCGTGGTGCTCGACTGGGGACGGCTGGTCGTCGTCCGGATGGTGCCGGAGCTCTGGGAGCACCCGGCCGCGATCAGGCCCGTGATCGCGGCCACGGCGAGGGCGACCCGGCTGATCGCTGACGGTAGAGGTGGTTGCCGACGAGGCACAGGTCGTCCGGCGCGTCGTGTCAGATCGACGGGAGGTACCGGTCGAGGTACACGTAGCTGAACCAGACCAGGACGAGGATCACCGGCGTCGCCACCACCCAGGTCGGCACCTTGCGCCAGTGCCGCCCGACGAACCAGGCGAGCAGGCCGATCGCGACCGCACCGCCGACGAACAGGAGGGCGGGCAGCAGCGCCGAGGTGTCACCTGCGAGGCCCTCGTCGAGCGACGCGGTCCGCGTAGTCACCTCGTGCACCGGCGGCGGTGACGTCGGCGCCGGTGGAGCCTCGAGGACCGCGTTGACGACGATCCGCTGGCGAGCCGAGTACTTCGGGTGGCAGGCGGTGAGCGTGATGCGGTTGTCGCCCTTGTCGTCGAGCACTGAGCCGTCGGTCGGCTTGACGGTGTACCAGGCGGTGTCCGATCCGGGTGCGGGGATGACCTTGTAGACGAACCGGCCCTGCGGTGTCGTGATCGTGATCTCGTCACCGGGACGGAGCTCGTCGATCCGGTTGAACGGAGCGCCGTAGGTCGTCCGGTGACCGGCGATCCCCGAGTTGCCCGCCTGTCCCGGGAGGGGGGTGCCGGGGTAGTGGCCCGGCCCCTTCTTGAGGTCTGCCTTGCTCACGCCCTGGACGATCACCCGGGCGAGGTCGATGCGTGGGATCTCGATGATGCCGACCGGGTCCCCCTCCTCCGGTGCGGGGGTGCTCGGCGCCGTGGCGCTGTTGACCGTGGCGAGCGCCTTGGCCACGTCGGCCGGGTTCCCGGCATCGTCGATCCTGGATCCGCTCGGCGCTGCCTTCGTCAGCTGGTCCGACAACGAGGTCTGGTTGCGACCCTCTTCGATGCCCGTGCCCCAGAGCTGGAACGCGACGAAGCCGAGGATGAACAGCCCCGCGAGGATGAAGACCCTTCCGAGCACTCCCAACAACTTCGCAACCACGGGCCCAACGGTACCCGGTGCTTGGCCCCCCGCCCGGCGCGACCGGTACGGTTGCCCATTCCCGTGGAGTCCCTTGCTTGCAGCCAGCCGTCCACCTCCGTGCCGCCGTCGCCCTCCTCGGACGGTTCCCGGCGCTCGCCGGCGTCGACCTCGACGTGTCGCCCGGCGAGATCGTGCTGCTCCGCGGGCCGAACGGCGCCGGCAAGACCACCCTGCTGCGGGTGTGCGCCGGTCTCGCACCGGTCAGCTCCGGCGAGGCGGTCGTGCTGGGCGTCGACCTGCTGCGCGACCGAGCAGCGGTGCGTCGACGCGTCGGGCTGCTCGGACACGCCACGTTCCTCTACGAGGACCTGACGGTGTCGGAGAACGTCGACTTCTGGGCACGGGCGTCGGGCGCGTCGCTCAACGACGGACGCCTCGCGCTCGACCGACTCGAGGTCGCCGGTCGCCTGCACGACCTGCCGGTGCACGCCCTGTCGTCGGGCCAGCGACGTCGGGTGTCCTTCGCCGCCATGGTCGCCCGGCGTCCGGAGCTGTGGCTGCTCGACGAACCGCACGCGGGCCTGGACCCGTCCGGGCGTGACATCGTCGACGGCCTCGTCCGCGAGGCGGCGGCAGTCGGGGCGACGGTGCTGTTCGCGTCCCACGAGCTCGACCGCGCCGACGGCGTCGCGGACCGGACGGTCGAGGTCGTCGGTGGCACCGTGGTGCCCGTCGAGGTGGCCGCAGGTGCAGGGTCGGAGCCTCCCCGTGCGTGAGGCGGCGCTCGTCATGCGCAAGGACCTGCGCCTCGAGTGGCGATCGAAGGTCGGCATCGGCCAGGTGCTGCCGTTCTCGCTGCTCGTCGTGCTGCTGTTCGCGTTCGCGCTCGACCCGGACCGCGGGGTGCTCGACAAGGTGACGTCCGGGCTGTTCTGGGTGGTCGTGCTGTTCTCCTCGGTCCTGACGATCGAGCGGTCGTTCTCCGTCGAGGCGTCCGACGGGATCTTCGATGCGCTGCGGTTGTCGGGCATGGCGCCGGCATCGATCTACGCCGGCAAGGTCGCTGCGCTCGTCGTGCAGCTCGTCGCGGTCGAGGCCGTGCTCGCCGTGGCGGTCGCGGTGTTCTACGACACCACCTTCCACATGCCGCTGCTCACCGTCGCCGTCGCGGTGGTCGCGACCCTCGGCATCGCCGGCGCCGGTGCGTCCTACGGTGCGCTCGCGGCGCGCCTGCGCAGCGGATCGACGCTGCTGCCGCTCCTGCTGCTACCGCTGCTCGCACCGGTGCTGATCTCCGCGACCCGCGGCTTCGAGGTGGCCTCGGGGCGCGAAGCTGGTCCCGGCTGGCCGTGGATTGCGCTGTTGGGCATCTTTGCAGTGGTCTACCTGGCACTCGGAGCGCTCCTGTTCCGCCCGCTCCTGGAGGACGCATGACCGTCGACAACCCGGTTCCCGCGGCGCCGGGGCCGATCTCCACCGCTTCGACCGCGACCCGGGTGCTGGGCCTGATCAGCATCGTGGGCCTCGTCGCTCTTGCCGTGTTCGGCCTGGTGCTCAGCCCACCCGACGCGAAGCTCGGCGAGACGATCCGCATCCTCTACATGCACGTGCCGACGGTGTCGACGGCGTACCTGGCCTTCGTGATCACCGCGGTGGCGTCGATCGCGTACCTGTGGAAGCGGACCGAGTTCTGGGACCTGCTCGCAGCGTCGTGCGCCGAGCTCGGCGTGCTGTTCTTCGGGCTCACGATCCTCAACGGGATGCTGTGGGGGAAGATCACCTGGGGCGTGTTCTGGCGCTGGGAGCCGCGACTCACGACGACCGCGGTGCTGATGCTGACCTACATCGGGTACCTCGCTGTGCGTCAGATCCCGAACGACACGAGGACCCGCGGCACGATCACCGCCATGATCCCGATCACCCACAAGGCCGTCGACTGGTGGAGGGGCCTGCACCAGGAGAAGACGATCTTCGGCACCGTGAACCCGGACATGCGAGGGCTGCAGCTGTTCACCGCGTATCTCGGGCTCGTGGTGTTCCTCGTGCTGTTCGCATGGCTGCTCATCCACCGCTTCCGGGTGGCGTGGCTCACCGAGCGCGCGGCCGACGTCGGTGTGGACGCGGCGATCGCCGAACGTCGGGCCGAGCGAGCCCTCGGCTCCGACCCGACACCCTCGCCGGGAGGTGCATCGTGAAGGACTCCGCCTACATCGCTGCCGCATGGATCGGATCGTTCGGCGCCGTGGGCCTCTACGCCGCCGCGCTGATCGCCCGCGGGCGGCGGTTGTCGAAGGTGGTGCCCCAGGACCGTCGCCGCTGGATGTCGGAGGGATCGGCGCCGAGGAGACGGCCGTGATCGACGATCCGGAATCGCCTGACGCCGCACCGGTGCAGGAGCCGGAACGGCTCGACGTCACACCACGGACGCCGACGCAGGGCCGCTCCGGCGCCGGCCGTGGTCGTGGTCGTGGCCGGACCTACGCGGCGGTGGGAGCGCTCGCGGTCGTGCTGGTCGCACTCGGCCTGGTGATCTCCAACGGCCTCCGGGACGCGTCCACGTTCTTCTACAACGTCGACGAGGTCGTCGCGAAGCAGCACGCGCTGCAGGGGGAGCGGATACGGGTCCAGGGCAACGTCGTCGACGGCTCTGTCCACAAGACCGACGACGGCGTCCGGTTCCTGTTGCGCTTCGACGGCAAGCAGATCACCGTGTCGCACATCGGCGATCCGCCTGAGCTGTTCGGTCCGAAGATCCCGGTGGTTCTGGAGGGAACCCTCGACGGCGCCACGTTCCACAGCGACACGATCCTGGTGCGCCACGACTCGACCTACGACGAGAAGAACCCCGGCCGGGTCCGCGACGCGGAGCGGGACGCGACGACCACGACGGTCGCCGGGCCGGTGCTCGGAGGTGCCTCCGGGTGAACCGGGCGCTCGGGCTCGCAGGCATCATCGTCGGCTTCGGCGGCGCGCTCCTCGGCGTCGCCGTGCTCGCCGCGGGGCTGCGCACGCGACGACCGTCGCTGCTGCGGATGGGCCGCTCCTACGCCGCGATCGTGCTCGTCGGGGCGGTGCTCGCGGTCGCTGCGATGCAGCGCGCGCTGATCACCCGCGACTTCACCGTGCAGTACGTGTTCGACCACGGTTCGTCGCGCACGCCGCCGCTGTTCAACGTCGCGACGATGTGGTCCGCGCTCGAGGGGTCGATCCTGCTGTGGGGGCTGATCCTCGCCGGCTACACGGTTGCCGTCGCCCACAAGTTCCGCAAGCGCGCGACAGATCCGCTCGTCGCGTGGGCGCTGCTCGTGATGCTGGTCGTCGCAGCGTTCTTCTTCGGCCTGATGCTCACCGCGGCCAACCCGTTCCACGGGGTCGTGCCTCCGCCCGGCTACGACGGTCCGGGCCCGAACCCGCTGCTGCAGAACCACATCCTCATGGCGTTCCACCCGCCGATGCTCTACCTCGGCTACGTCGGCTTCACCGTGCCGTTCGCGTTCGCCGTCGCAGCGCTCGTGACCGGTCGGGTGGGCGAGGGGTGGCTCGTCGAGACGCGCCGCTGGACCCTGTTCGCCTGGATGTTCCTGACGGCGGGCATCGTCCTCGGCGCCTGGTGGAGCTACGAGGTGCTCGGCTGGGGCGGGTACTGGAAGTGGGATCCGGTCGAGAACGCGTCGTTGCTGCCGTGGCTGACCGGCACCGCCTACATCCACTCCGTGATGGTCCAGGAGCGGCGCGGGATGCTGCGCGTCTGGAACCTGTCGCTGCTGTGCGCCACGTTCGCGTTGACGATCCTCGGGACGTTCCTCACGAGGTCGGGGGTCGTCGAGTCGGTCCACGCCTTCTCGAGCGGCACCGTTGGGCCGCTGCTGCTCGGGTTCTTCGGATTCGTCGTCGCGGTGTCGGTCGCCTTGATCGGCTGGCGTGGGGACCGGCTGCGCTCGCCCGGGCGGATCGACTCGCCGCTGTCGCGCGAGGGGGCGTTCCTCGCGAACAACGTCGTGTTCTCGGCGTTCGCGTTCATCGTCCTGCTCGGCACGACGTTCCCGTTGATCGTCGAGGCGTTGAACGGGGACCGCCTGTCGGTCGGGGTGCCGTACTTCAGTCGGATGACGATGCCGATCGGGCTCGTCCTGCTCTTCCTCATGGGCGTCGCTCCGGTCCTTCCGTGGCGCAAGGGCACCACCGAGCTGCTGCGGGAGCGGCTGTGGTGGCCGGCGTGGATGGGCGTGGGCAGCGTCCTGCTCGCGGTCGCGCTGGGAGCCCGGGGGTGGGCGGCGCTGGTGGCGTTCGGGATGGGCGGCTTCGCTGCCGGCTCAGCGCTGCGTCAGCTCGGCCTCGCCACGCGGCGCCGAGGGGTGCGGGGTCTCGTCGGCCGGGCGAACGGCGGGATGGTCGTCCACCTGGGTGCGATCATGATCGGTGTCGCGTTCGCGGCGTCCGCCAGCTACGTGCACCATGCGGAGATCACCCTGAAGGAGGGCCAGGTCGCGCACGTCGCGGGGCACTCCGTGCAGTACCTGGGGGCACGCACTCGGGAGCTCGACAACCGCGTCGAGCTGCTCGCCCGCGTCAAGGTCGACGATGCGCGCACCTTCGCCCCTCGACTCAACAAGTACCGGGTCGACGGGCAGACGATCGGGACGCCGTCGGTGCGGGTGGGTCCGTTCGAGGACGTGTACCTGGCGCTGACGAAGGCGCCGGACTCCGCAGGCGGCGGCATCGGACTGCGCGTGATCGTCCAGCCGCTGGTGCTGTGGTTGTGGGTCGGTGGCATCGTCATGGTGCTCGGCACGCTGCTCGCGCTGTACCCGGGGCGACGTCGTCGCAACCCGCTCGATCCCGTGTCGGCGGGCCTGGGATCGACCTCGCCGGTCCTCGGGCGCACCACGGAGCCTGCTCAGGGGGCCGCGGGCGCCGAGGGATCCGAGGATCCGCTCACCCCGGTGGCCGGGTGAGGGCGTGAAGCACCGGTCCGCGGTGATCGCCGGCGTCGTGGGCGTCGCTGTGGCCGCGCTCGTCGTCGTGTTCGCGACCGCCGACCCGCAGGTCGACCCGTCGACGTCGTCGCGGAGCCCGCTCATCGGCAAGTTGGCGCCGCCGCTCGCGGGGACCACCGCCGACGGCGGGCGATTCGACCTCGACAAGCGTCGAGGTGAGTGGGTGCTGGTCAACTTCTTCGCCACGTGGTGCCCGCCGTGCGTCCAGGAGCAGCCAGAGCTGGTCCGTCTCGCCGACCGCACCGCCGGGCACCTGCAGATCGTGAGCGTCGCTGCGGGCGACACGGCTGCCAACGTCACCCGGTTCTTCTCCGAGCAGGGCGGGAACTGGCCGGTGCTGGTCTCCGACACCGACGCCGCATCGATCGACTACGGCCTGATCAAGCTCCCGGAGTCCTACCTGATCTCACCGGAGGGCATCGTCGTCGAGAAGTTCGCCGGCGGCGTCACCGCCGGGCAGGTCGAGGCGCGGATCGCCGAGCTGTCGGGCACCTCGACGACGATGGGTGGGGGATCGTGAGCATTGCCGCCCACCCGAGACGCCAGCAGTGGTGGTGGTGGGCGCTCATGGCCGTCGTGGTCCTGGTCGCGGTCGTGCTCGGAGCCCGCTCGGCGCCGAAGACGGGAGCGTCCGACGAGCGGTTGTTCGCGATCGCGGGTCGGCTCAAGTGCCTCCAGTGCGTCGGCGAGTCGGTCGCTGCCTCCCAGGCGCCGCTCGCGGTGCAGTTCCGACAGGAGATCCGCGACCGGATGGAGCAGGGCAGCACCGACGACGAGATCCTGAACTTCTTCGCACAGCGCTACGGCCAGGAGGTGCTGCTCACCCCGCCGTCGAGCGGGGTCGGCGGGCTGGTCTGGGTGATCCCTGTCGTCGCCGTCGCGGCCGCTGCGCTGCTCCTCGGAGCGACGTTCCGACGCTGGAGCACCGAGCGCGACCACCGCCACGCGTCCGCCGACGACGTGGCGATCGTCGCCGACGCACTCTCGTCGACGCACCCGCCGTCGGGCGACGCGGACGTCGAGGCGTGAGCGCCACGGCCCGAACGCCGCCGGGCCTGGTGGACCCGGACCGGCTCGCTCAGCTCGAAGAGGAGCGCGACCACCTGCTGCGCTCCCTGGAGGACCTCGAGCGGGAGCATGCTGCGGGGGACCTCGACGACCGCGACTACGACGAGCTCAAGGACGACTACACGGTGCGGACCGCCGAGGTGCTCCGCGCGATCGGGGAGCACCGCGACCTGGCCGAGCGGTCCCACCCCGCTCGCGACCCGCGACGGGCTGCCCTCGTGGTGCTCGTCGTGCTCGTCCTGGCCGTCGGGGCGGGCATCCTCGTGGCGCGCAGCTCCGGACAGCGCGGCGCCGGGACGGTGACGGGCAACGGCGACAGCCTGCGTGAACGCCTCGCGTCCTGCCAGATGCTGTCGTTCCAGAAGCCGAAGCAGGGCATCACCTGCTACGCGGCGATCCTGCAGGAGTCGCCTCGCAACGTCGAAGCGCTCACCTACCAGGGGTGGGCCCTCATCCGCGACGGCCAGGTCGAGCGTGGGGCCGAGAACCTCGCAGAAGTGGTCAGGATCGATCCTGACTACCCCGACGCCCGGGTCTTCCGAGCGGTCGCGCTCACCCGCGCCGCGGCGAGCGCGCAGCGCTCAGGTGACGCGTCGACGACGCGGGAGAGCTTCCTCGCTGCTGCCGCGGAGATCGACCGCTTCTATCGCAACGATCCCTCCCAGACCGCGATCCAGGTGCTGCAGCAGGAGGGCCTGGAGCGCACGATCTTCTTCGGTCTCCTCGACGCTCGGACCGTGCAGTGCTGGCAGCAGGCCGCCGCGGGCAGCGGCACCACGTCGGGCATCGACCAGAAGTTCCTCGACCGCCTGGGTGGCTGCCTCGACGGAGTGCTCGCGTCGTCGCCGACCTCGACCGATGCGCTGCTGTCGAAAGCGCTCACGCTGCTCGGGCCCGATCGCACCGATGTCGCGGCTGCGACCGCTGAGACCGGCCGGATCCTCGCGGTCGATCCCACGAACGCGAACGCGCTCCTGCTGCAGGCCTCGATGGCGCTGGCAGCGGACCACCTCGACGAGGCGTCCGCCCTCCTCGACCGGCTCGAGGGCCTGCCACGACCGACCGGGTCGTTCCTGATCGGCCCGCCCGAGCAGATGCGCGACGCGATCGCCGCGCGCCGCAGGGCGCTCGCCGGCTCCACCACCAGCGCCCCGTCGTCGCGCTCGGCGACGTCGACGGTGCCCGGATCCCCGGCGCTGCCCAACGCCGGCGGCGGATAGCGCGTCGCACCGACCCTCGACGCGCCCCTCGCTCGATAGCCTCGGTCGCCATGCGGATCCTGCTGGTCGGTGCCGGTGGCGTGGGCGACGCGTTCTGCGCGATCGCCTCCCGTCGTGAGTTCGTCGAGTCGATCCTCGTGGGCGACATCGACGGATCGCGGGCGCAGCGCTCCGCGGCGCGCGACGACCGGTTCGCATCGACCGTGCTCGACGCATCGGATGCCGGCGCGGTCGCCGCCGCAGCTCGCGCTGCAGGCGCGCACCTGGTGATGAACGCAGCCGATCCCCGCTTCGTCATGCCGATCTTCGACGGTGCCTTCGACGCCGGGGCCAACTACATGGACATGGCGATGTCGCTGTCGAAGCCGCACCCCGAGCGCCCCAACGAGCTCACGGGGGTGAAGCTCGGGGACCGCCAGTTCGCCCAGGCGGACGCCTGGACCGAACGTGGCCTGCTGGCGCTGTGCGGCATGGGCGTGGAACCGGGGATAGCGGACGTGTTCGCCCGCTACGCCGCCGACGAGCTGTTCCACAGCATCGACGAGATCGGCGTCCGCGACGGGGCCGACATGGTCGTCCGGGGCTTCGACTTCGCTCCGACGTTCTCGATCTGGACGACGATCGAGGAGTGCCTGAACCCGCCGGTCATCTGGGAGCGCGACGCAGGGTGGTTCACCACGGCACCGTTCTCCGAGCCCGAGGTGTTCCGGTTCCCCGAGGGCATCGGCGACGTGGAGTGCGTCAACGTCGAGCACGAGGAGGTCCTGCTCGTGCCGCGGTGGGTGGAGTGCCGGCGGGTCACGTTCAAGTACGGCCTCGGCGACGAGTTCATCGACGTGCTGCGGACGCTGCACAAGCTGGGCCTCGACGGCACCGATCCGGTGTCGGTCCGGGGGCAACAGGTCTCGCCGCGTGATGTCGTCGCCGCGTGCCTGCCCGACCCGGCGACGCTGGGGGACCGCATCGAGGGGCGCACGTGTGCCGGAACCTGGGTCACCGGCACCGGACGTGGTCCGGACGGACGAGCAACCGGCCCTCGGGAGCTGTACCTGTACCACGTGGTCGACAACGCGGAGACGATGGGTCGCGACGGCGCCCAGGCGGTCGTGTGGCAGACCGCCGTCGGTCCGGTCGTCGCCTGCGAGCTGATCGACTCGGGCGTCTGGTCGGCGAGTGGGGTCGTCGGCCCTGAGGCGCTGCCTCCCAGGCCGTTCCTCGACCTGCTCTCTGGCGAGTACCGCTCGCCATGGGGGATCGACGAACGCCGAGCGGGCTGAACCCGCTCAGACCCTGATCGGCGTGTAGACGCCGGTGGCGAACGTCTCGCCGTCCCAGTGCTGCAGGGTCCACACCGACCCTTTGGCGCAGCCGAGCTTGCCCGGGACGACCATCCCGCGTCGTTGCGCCCGGCTGACCAGGTCGGGGATCACGTCGCCGTGGCTGCAGAGGACCGCGTTGCGCTGCGGGTCGTTCGCCAGAGACGCCACGAGCGTCCACACGTCGTCGATCGCCGATCCCTCCGCGAGGCGTTCGTCGATGACGACCTCGACGCCGACGGACTTCGCCAGGGGCTCGACGGTCTGGCGGCAACGCCGGAACGGGCTGGACAGCACAGCTCGGGGCGCCTCGATGCGCAGCCACTCGGAGAGCCGCTCCGCCTGCAGGTGCCCTGTCACGTCCAACGGCCGGTCGTCATCGTGGGGGTCTGCGTCGTCACGGACCCCTGCAGAGCCGTGACGGACCAGGTAGAGCGCCATCAGGCCATGAACGTACTCGTCACGACGGCGGCGCAGCGGAAGGGGTCGTGATGGTGCCGGTGTTGCGGTCGTTGCCGCCGAATCGGATCCAGTCGCCGAGCGCCCGCGAGGAGGTCGGCAGCTTCCAGACGAGGAGGTGGCCGTCCCGCCGGGTGACCGCGACGTCGCCGTGGCCGTCGCCGTCCCAGTCGCCGAAGGCCGGCGTGCCGACGGCCCATCCGCCGGTCAGCTTCGGCCAACCGGCGGGGATGTGGCCGTCGCCGGAGACGGCGTCGAGCATCTGCACGCCGTTGGCCGCGACGACCTCGTTGTGACCGTCGCCGTCGACGTCCGCGACCGCCGGCGTCACGAAGAACGCGAGGTCGGCGGTGACCCGGGGGAAGCCTCGCCGGATCGTCGCGTCGGTCCCGTTCCACACGGTGAGCTGGGGGTCGCCCTTCTGGTGGTTCGGCAGCAGCGTGTCGAGCGCGCGGCCGGCTCCGGTGGTCGGCGCAGCGATGTCGAGGCCGCTCGTGGAGCCGAGGTGGCCGATCGCCGGACCACCGAACGCCCCGGTCAGGATCCCGGTGTCGTCGCTGTTCGAGTCCGGAGGGAAGACGAACAGCCAGCTGAGCGCGAGCTGCAGCCCGAACGGGCGCCCGTAGAGCGTGTGGCCGTCGGCGGAGAACACCATCGGTGGACCGCTGACCGACATGGCGACGACCTCGTTGTGCCCGTCGCCGTCGACATCGCCGATCGCCGCCTGGGTCGCCACGCCGTCACCGATGGTGGGCAGCACGCCGGTCATGAACATGGGCAGCTTGACCGGCCATCCGGGAAGGATCGATCCGTTCGGGCGCAGCGCGAACAACCTGGTGTTGCCGCTCATCCCGCTCAGTCCGATCCCCGGGAACAGCGCAGGGGTCTCGTCGTACTGCTCCTGGGTGCCGATGACGATCTCGGGCCGCCCGTCGCCGTCCAGATCGCCGAGCGACGGGGTCGCGACGATCTCACCGCCCTGCTTGGTGTGGTCGGGATCCCGGAACGTCACGTGGTTGGTGACGGGGTCGATCGATCGGACCTGTGCCGGGTCGACGACGAGCACGGGGAACCCGGGCAGCGCCGTGCCGTCGCGGTGCCAGGCGTACACGTGGCGGTCCATCGACGCCGCGACGATGTCGAGGTGGCCGTCGCCGTCGAGGTCCCCGAGCGCGACGCCGCCGACGATGCCGGGCTTGAGGCGGTTGCGCTCGTCGGTGGCGTCGCCCCGGCTGAAGTTCGGGTCGACCGACATCGTGGCCTTCGTGGAGCCGTCGGCGCCGAAGACGTGCACCGAGCCCTCGAGGTCGCCGACGACGACCTCGGGGACGCCGTCGCCGTCGAGGTCGGCCACCGCGGGGGCGCCGATCCCGGGTGCGCGGCC
>JAFDWA010000130.1 GCA_018268735.1 Actinomycetota bacterium
ATGGCGTGCGCGCCGTTGGTCAGTCGGCGGGTGTCGAACGCCTCCGACCCGCCACCGCTGCCGTTGCGCAACGTGAACGGAGCGACGTCGTCGACCATCACCGGTCGACGGATCCGAGGTCCCGGGTCCACCCAGAACTCCACGCGCTGCGCGACGTCGACGTCGACCCACAGCAGCACGAGATCGCTCACCGTCGCTCCGTCGAGCACGGCCGGGTCCTCTCCGCCACCGGAACGCATCCAACGGAGCTGCGGAGTCGGGTTGAACGTGGTGGTCGGCAGGACCTCCACCGGTGGGTTCCGGTGCGGCGGAACAGTCGAGGGAACCACGACGGCGCCACGCCGGATCGGCTGCAGCGGGGGCCTTGCGGCATGTGCCTGGTATGCGAGCGGGATCGTGACCGCGGCGGTCGCGACGATCGACACCGCGAGCGCGAGGAGCCGGCGACGACGGGTAGGAGCCGACCGGGTGCGCGACGCGGCAGAGCTGCCACCTCCACGTTCCCCGTTCGCCATGGCCAGATTCTGGATCGTCCCCACCGCCTCGGACATGGGCAATTCACCCGGTTGCGGCCCCTGTCACCACCGCTCGCTGCAGTGTCAGGCTGCCTCGCCGTCGGGTGACGAGTGCAAGTCGATGATGCCCAGCCGGACTGCAGAGAGCACGGCATGGGTGAGGCTCTGCGTGTCGAGGCGGCGGTACGTGGCGTTCAGGTGGTTGTGGACGGTCTTCTGCGTGATGCCGAGCGCCCGGGCGGCCTGCTTGGTCGACATGCCGTCGGCGATCATCTGCAGGATCTCGACCTGGCGGTCCGACAGCAGGTCGTTGCGCGACGGTTGCTGGCCGAGGTGCTCGAGCATCGATGCCGCCAGGCGTGGACTCAACGTCTCCTCGCCGGCCTGCACGCGGCGCAGGGTGTCGAGGACGTCAGCGAACGAGGTGCCCTTGGACAGGTAGGCGGCAGCGCCGGCCTGAAGGGCTGCCCTGGTCCGTTCCGGGTCGTCGTGCATCGTGAGCACCACGACCTTGGTGCCGGGAAGCTGCTCGCAGATGCGTCGCGTCGCCGCCACCCCGTCGAGCACGGGCATCGACAGGTCCATCAGCACGATGTCGGGCCGGGTCTCGGCCGCGAGGACGACGGCGACCTCGCCGTTGTCGGCCTCGCCGACCACGTCCTCGCCGGCGCTCTCGAGACCGCGTCGGATCCCGTCACGGAGGATCTGGTGGTCGTCGGCCAGTAGCACCCTCACGATGCGACCTCCCTGTCGTCGTTGTCCCTGTCGTCGTTGTCGTCGCGTGTTCCGGGATCGACGGTCGCAGCGGCGCGATCCGTCGACGACCCGGTCGTGGTCCTGTCGGCAGCCGGCGGTCCGGCGGGAGCGTTCCGGTGAGATCCGATCGGATCGGATGCAACCGGTGGCGTCGCACCGGAGTGGACGCGCACGGTCGTCCCGACCCCTGGTCGGCTGTCGATCAGGAGGCGGGCGCCGATGACGTCGGCACGTTCACGCATCCCCACCAACCCGTAGGCGGAGTCGCGGACCCCCTTCGCTGATTCGAACCCACGACCGTCGTCGACGACGACCAACTCGAAGTCCCCACCTCGGACATCCCACACGACGTCGACGTGGTCGGCCCCAGCGTGGCGGTCGACGTTGGTCAGCGCCTCCTGGAGGATCCGCAGCAGCTCGTTCTCCACGGGCACGGGCACCCGATCCTCGGGGTGCACCACTGTCAGCGTCGCTGCGACGTCGGCTCGTTCGGAGAACCGCGCGACCACGTCGCCGGCGACGACGGCGAGCGGCTTCTGGTCGGTGACACCGGATCGCAGCTGCCGCAGGGTCTCCCTGAGCTCGTCGAGGGCCGCCTGCACGTCGGAGCGGAGTCGCAGCAGGTCCGCCGGGGCGGGGTGATCCGACGCGGTGATCCGATCGAGCTCCATCGACACGTAGGTGAGCCACTGGCCGAGTCGGTCGTGCAGATCCCGCGCGATGCGGATCCGCTCCTCCTGGGCGCCGAGGGTCCGCAGCCGTCCGAACCACCGGGCGTTGTCGACGGTGAGCGCCAGCACCTCAGCGAGCGCTGCGAGCAGCACGGCGTCGTGGAGGTCGTAGCGACCCTGCGAGGGGTGCTCGACGCCGAGGATCCCGACGGTCTCGCCGCGTGCCGTGAGCCGGACGTACATCCCAGCTCGACTCGAGCGCACGATCGGATGGGTGACGACGTCGGTGCCGTGCTCGTCGGTGCCGTGCTCGTCGCTGTCCGAGACCTTGTCGTGGACCGTGACGAGATCGCTGCCGAGGAGCAGGACCCGTGAAGATCCGAGCGCCTGTCGCAGTGCTGGGGGAAGCTCCGAACGGGGGTAGGCGGGGCGGAGCGCGCAGCCGTCGGCGATCTTCGGAACCCACTCCTCCGACGCGTCGTCGTAGGTCATCAGGCAGATCACCCTGGCGTCGAACGTCTCGGACATCTGGTGGCGCACCCGGTCGAGCGCGTCACGCAGCGACAACGCGTCAGGGAGGCGACGGGCTGCCACGTTCAACATCTCGAGGAGCTGGTTGGCCTCAGCGAGCTGGGTCACCTCCTGGACGAGGTCGCTGCGCCCTTCCTCGGTGGCCTTGATGAGGCTCCGTGCATACGCCACGATCGCCACGGCGAGGGCGAGGGTCGTCACGGCGGCCACGTCGCGCTGGTCCGAGAGGATCCGGGCGGGCGACGTGCCGTCGAGGACCGAGGTGGCGACGACGGTGCCGGCCGCCACGAAGAGCGCGGCGGTGCCGTCACCGCCGCCCCATCCGAAGCCGACCACCGCGACGACGACGAGGAGCGCGAAGTAGTAGGGGCTCGACCAGCCACCTGCGATGCCCATCGCGACGCCGACCGCTGCGACGTCGACGAACGGCTCGAGTCGGTGGAAGACGTCGTGCGCTCCCAGTCGCAGGGGCAGCACGGTGCGCCACGTGGTGACGAAGAAGCAGATCGCGGTGGCGGCGACCGCCGCGTAGGAGCCCCGGAAGGCGACGGGTGCGGCGAAGATCAGGCCGTAGCCGAGCGCACCCCAGCGCAGCGCGGCGATCGCGGGTGACACCGAGGCGCGCCAGGTCGGCGGCAGGCCGAGCAGCCGCGTCGAATCGTCCACACCACCGTGGGGGAGCGCACGGACCGCAGCGATGGCCTCGCTGACGTCCGCGGTCGTGACGACCGCCGCGGCAGCCGTCGACCCGGTGATGGACGGACCTGTGTGTGCAGGTGTCGGTTCCGTGCGGCCACCATATCGACGTGCCGGGTGAAGTCGTCGGTGCCCGTTGGCCTCCCGACGGCATCGGCCGTCGTCGGTGGCTCCTAGTCTCGGGGCGTGAGCGTCGACGAGCAGCAGGTGAGCTACCCGGGTGCCCGTCGACCCGACCGTCACCGGGAGGTCATCTCGTCGGGCATCGCCCTGCACGTCTGCGAGTGGGGTGACGCCGATGCCCGACCGCTGCTGCTGGCGCACGGCGGCTTCGACTTCACCGGGACCTTCGACGTGTTCGCACCGATGCTCGCCGACGCCGGGTGGCGGGTGGTGAGCTGGGATCAGCGGGGCCACGGCGACTCGGAGCGCGCGGCGCTGTACACCTGGGACTCCGATGTGCGCGACGCCGCAGCGGTGCTGGACTCGATCGGCCCGGACCCGGTGCCGTTCATCGGCCACTCCAAGGGGGGAGCGCTCGTGTTGCACCTCGCGAACGCGCTGCCGCACCGGGTGTCCACCATGGTCAACCTCGACGGCCTGCCCTCACGTGAGGCCATGTCCGACGTGTCCGACACCGAGCGGACCCGGCTGCTGCACCAGCAGCTCACCAGCTGGCTCGACCACCGTCGTTCGCTCGTGGGGCGACGACGCCGGCCGGGCACGATCGACGAGCTCGCCGAACGACGTGGTCGGATGAACCCGCGGATGAGCCTCGAGTGGCTCCGCTACCTCGTCACCGTCGGCGCCACCTGCGACGAGGACGGCTGGCGCTGGAAGATCGATCCGACGATGCGGATGGGCGGATTCGGCCCTTGGCGTCCGGAGTGGTCGATGCTGCGGCTCCCGGGGATCGGCGTGCCGTTCCTCGGGGTCCTCGGTCTCGAGATCGAGGTCATGGGATGGGGGACTCGTCCCGACGACGTCGTGCCGAACCTTCCACCGGGTGGGCGGCTGGAGGCATTGTCGGGCGTCGGGCACTTCGTGCACATCGAGCAGCCCCGCCGGGTCGCCGACCTGGTGCTGGAGCACCTGGATGCCACTGCCGCAGGAGCGCTGCGGTGAGCGAGGTCACCTATCTCCGGCACAACCTCGTCGAGCTGGCGCTGCACCGGCTGCGCGGCGCCGACCCCGCGGCCGGCGAGTCCCGTCCGCTCCTGCTGCTGCACGGGCTCGGTGAGCGCACACCGGACGTGGTGCCCGGCGTGGTCGACTGGCCGGGACCGGTGCACGGGCTCGACTTCACCGGTCACGGCAGCTCCACGTTGCCCGTCGGCGGCGGCTACTCGGCCGAGATCCTCGTCGGCGACGTCGACGCTGCCCTTGCCGTGCTCGGTCCGGTCACGCTGATGGCCCGCGGACTCGGTGCCTACATCGCGCTGCTCGCTGCCGCGGCACGTCCCGAGCTCGTGCGCGGCGCGGTGCTCGCCGACGGACCCGGCCTCGTCGGAGGCGGCGTGCACCCGGGCTCACCGACCCTGCCGTACCCGCCGGCGTCGCCGCCCGGGCCTCCCGATCCGTTCGCACTCGCGGAGCTGTCGCGGGACCCTCGACCTGCTGACTACGCACAGACCTTCGTGCGGTTCGTCCTCGAGGGATCGGACCTCGAACTGCCGCTGTGGGTGGCAGCGGTGGTCCGACCCGAGTGGCTCGCCGCGGTTGCTGCAGAGCCGGGCATCGGTGAGGGCTCGATCGAAGACGGGTTGGCCCACTACCTGGACGTCACCTGAGCTGGGCCGACCTTCGGTGCGGCACGTGGTCAGCCCACGATCGCCGCGATCACCGCCTTCATCTGGTCCTGGGACAGCGTCCCGGTCGGCGCGGTGAACGCGACCTGCACGACCCCCTCGGGAAAGGACACGAAGGCGATCGGCTCGTCGGTGTTCGGGACGGCGCCGACGTCGCGGATGAAGGCCTGGGTCGATCCCGGAACCTGGATGTCGGTGACGCCCGGGCCGTTGTGCATGAGGGCCAACCTGGCCGGTTTGAAGTCGCCGCCGGTCGGGTGGTAGCTCACCTGGACGCCGTGGGTAGGGCCCACCGACCAGATGCAGCCGTCGTCGGCACTCGGGATCGACTGCGTGATCGTCGCGCCGAACGCGGCGCTGATGGCCTCGGCCGACGGGGTCGAGCATCCCGGAGCGCCGGGCCACTTCGCGGTCGCGGAGCTCGTGGACGGTGCCGCAGCGCCGCTGCCCGTCGTCGTCGAGCCTGACGCCTCGTCATCCTTGCGGGGCGTCGACGTGGAGTGGGAGGCCGTACCCGATCGGGGAGCGGTGGTTGCCGAGGTCGTCGAACCGCCCGACCCGCACGCGACGAGCGCCAAGGCGCTGAACACCACGACGCACAGGGACAGCGTTCGCATGGTTCGCATGGTTCTCATGGTTCGATCCTCTACCCGGATGCCGCTGCATGGAACCTGCTGGTGCGGTCGGACCACAAGCGA
>JAFDWA010000131.1 GCA_018268735.1 Actinomycetota bacterium
CAAAGCCCTACGCGAGATCACCACACGCGCAAACGTTGCCTGACGCGGCACTAGCTCTCGGGCCAGACCGTCAGGTCGGTCTGGCCGAAGTCGTTGCCGGTGCACAGCAGGGGCAGGTCCCGGTCCGCGGCCAACGCGTAGGTGAAGCAGTCGCCGAGGTTCAGCGCTGCCTGGTGGCGGCCCTTGCCGAAGCGGCGCCAGCCATCCAACGCTCGATCTGCCTGTCGCCGGTCGACTGCCACGACGCTGACATCACCGTCGCGAAGGAACCGGTCCACCGCCAGAGCGCCGGCCGGGCCGAGCCGCGCCTCCATGACGATCCCGAGCTCGACCAGCGTTGCCGCCGACATCAGCCGTTCCTCGGCGACGTCCAGGGCTGCGATGACGTCGTCGGCGTCTGACTCGTTGCCGAGGATCGCCACCACCGCAGATGTATCCACCACGATCGTCGTCACGACGGGATCCCGTCCTCGTCGTACCCGATGATCTCGTCGGGGTGTCGTCGATCCAACACCGGCAGTCTGCTCGTCTCGGCTGCGAGCCGGTGAAGGCGACTGGCGATGCCCGGGCGCCGACGGTGGCGCTCACGGTCGAGTCGCTCGCGTAGGGCAGCCATGACGGCGTCGGTCAGCGTCTCACCGGTGACTGCCGAAAGCTCCCGAGCAAGGTGGTCGGCTTCCGGGTTCTTGATGCTGAGTGCCATGCCAGAAGTATAGAAATCTGGACACCTATATCGAACAGCGAGCGTCGTCGTGCTCTGCCGTCACCCGTAGCACACACGCTACGCTTGTCGCATGGCATCGGTCGCGTCCCGAGAACTTCGGAACCAGACCCGTTCGCTGCTCGACCGCGTCGAGGCCGGCGAAGCGATCACAGTCACAGTCGACGGCAAAGCGGTCGCCCTCCTGGGCCCGCTTCCCCGCCGCACCCGCTGGGTGACGCGCTCGTCCTTCCTCAGCCTGATCTCAGCCAACCAGGCAGATCCGGCCCTCCGCGACGAGTTGGACAGGCTCGCCCCGGACACCACCGACGACATCGTTCCGTGACCACACGCGGCATCGCCGACACCTCGATATTCATCGCCGAGGAGACCGGGCGACCCCTCGACGTCGACGGCCTCCCCGATGAGCTCGCCGTCACGGTCATCACGATCGGCGAGCTCCGCGCCGGAGTGCTGGCTGCCACCGACATCACCACCCGCGACCGACGTCTCCGCACGCTCACCGCCGCCTTGGAGCTCGATCCGATCCCGATCGACGCGGGTGTCGCCGAGCACTGGGCCACGCTCCGGGTGCTCCTTCGCGACCGCGGCCTCCGCATGGGTGTCAACGACGCCTGGATAGCGGCGACCGCGCTCGCCTACGACGTTCCCGTCATCACACAGGACGACGGCTTCCCGGCGCTCGGTGAGCTCCGAGTCCGGCGGGTCTGATCCGCACCGACGACCCGGGCCGTGGGTGCTGACCGCCGCAACGTCGAGGATCACTGCGCCGTGCAGCGCGTAGCGCGCTGCGGCCGCTTGGGCCGAGTCGCCCGAAGTCTCGCCCGGCAACCACCCGGCATGAACCGGCGACGACCACTGTGAGGTTCATGTCCTCACCGTCGACCAACGGGACTCCCGAAGCGATTGGCCGTCGATCAGGCGTCAGGTGAGACGTCCTCGTCATCAGATGCCGGACCACCGTCGTCGGTGAGCCCGGCCTGGATCGCAGCGATGATCTCGCCGCGCTGTGCGGTCGACAACAAGCCGGGTCCGAGAGGTCCGGCGATGTTCTGTCCCACCGCCGGCAGGGATCGAAGCGCCACGCGAACCGCCGCCGTCATGTGGTCGAGTTGCCACGCAACCTCGTCGTCGACGACTTCGGCTGTAGCCGGGTCTGCCAGGCCGAACGCCTCTGCGGCGTCGGCGGCGGCTCCCAACGCATGGGCACCCATGTGTGCAACTGCCGCAGCCTGTCCGGCCGGCCGGGCCGCGGCCATCGCTGCCGGCGACTTCATCGTGCCTGGCGACACTCCCCCGTCGAATCGTCGGCGGATCTCATCGGCGGTGTTCGTTCCTCCACGCGAGTAGACCCTGGCACGCTCGATGAGAGCACGAGGTCGCGCGTCGTCAGGGCAGTCGGCCTCGAAGAACGGCAGCGCCCGCGCGGCGCAGTCCGCCGCCCACGCCGCGACGAGGCGGCGGTCGGCTTCGGTGAGCGTCTGCGGCGACCTCACCCCACGCGTCAGCCGTTGTCCGGTTCGTCGACGCTGAACATCCACGAGACGCCGAAGCGGTCCACGCATGCACCGAACAGCGGTGTCCAGAACACCGGTGCGAGCGGCATCTGCACGAGTCCTCCCTCGGCGAGCGCGTCGAACGCCCGTCGCACCTCTTCGGAATCTGCGTAGCTCAGGTGCAGCGCCACACCCTTGGCACCTCCACCGTCGCCGGTCGGATCGTCAGATCCGAGGATGACCGTGCCGTCGTCCATGGTGAGCGACGAGTGCATCACCGCGTCCGGTGCCATCTCCATGCCGGGATCCGCATCCGGCGGGATCTCGGAGAACGCCAGGATCTTCAACGTGCCGCCGAGGACCTGTTGGTAGCGGGTCATGGCTTCCCGAGCGGTGCCGGACGAGAAGAAGAGGTAGGGCTCCAAGGACATGAGGACTCCTGTGGGTCTTGGATCGCGAGCTCAGGTCGTGACGGAGCGAACGCGGTCAACTCATCGGTGGAACGTCAGGTGCACGGTGTCGCTCGCCAGCGTGATGGGACCACCCGTTCGCCAGTGGCATGGGACCACTTCTGGGGTTCGGTCAGGTCCGGCGACGGGATGATCGTCGCGGTGGGGCCGGCTCGTCAAGAGCATCGGTGACGGTGGGCTTTTGGCGTTGCCGGTAGGACTCGCCGTCGAGGACGAGCTCGTGGGCGGCGGACTGGAGCCGGTCGATCGCGGATTGAGCGAGGAGCGGGTCGGCCATGAGCCCGAGCCACTCGACGGGCTCGCGGTTCGAGGTGATCACCGTCGATGTTGCTCGGTGGCGTTCGACGATGAGTTCGTAGATGTCGGCGGTGTCGACCGAGTCCATCGGTTGGAGCGCGAAGTCGTCGATGATGAGCAGATCGACGCGCAGCAGCTTGCGGATCTCGACGTCGTGGCTGTTGTCGAGCCGACTTGCTCGGAGCCGCTTGAGGAGCCGGTCGCAGCGTTCGAAGTGGACGCTGATCCGGCGGCGGATGGCGGCGTGGCCGAGCGCGGTGGCGAGGAAGGTCTTGCCGACGCCGACAGGTCCCATGATGACGGCGTTGTGGCCGGCGCCGACGAAGCGCAGCGAGCACAGCTCGCTCCACACGGCTCGGTCGTAGGTGATCTTGGCGGTGTCGTCCCATCGGTCCAGGGTCATGGCCGGATCGAGCCCGGCGGTCTTGGCTCGCCGGTCAGCGCTGGTGTTCTCGCGTCGGGTGACTTCGTCGGCGAGGACGAGTTCGAGGAACTCGGCATGACCCATCCCGCCGGTCGACGCAAGAGCGAGACGCTCGGGAAGCGTGTCGAGGCAGCGGCCGAGCTTGACCCGGCGCAGCAGCGCCTTGAGTTCGGGGGTGACGGTCGGCGTGGTGCTCATCCGGCCACCTCGTTCGCCTCGCCGTCGGTGGTTCGCACGGCGAAGTGGCTGTCATCGCGAGCGAACCGTGGAGCGACAACGGCCCCGACCGGGGCGGGCTCGGCCGGGGTGTCGTCGCTGTTCTCGGTCCCTCGTTCGAGCATCCGGCCGATCAGCGGGACGTTGATGGCTTCGGCGTCGAGGGCTCGTTCGCAGGCGGCGTTGACCCGTTCGGGTCCCCACTTCTTGACCAGGCCCAACAGGGCGTAGACCTGGCGCATCTTGGTCCAGGGCAACGGGATGTCGAGCAGCGCCGTCGCGTAGCTGCCGATGGCGGGGCCGTGTGATGCGGCCATGCGCTGCAGCTTGTCGAGGTCGCGCATGGCGTAGATCGTCTTGTCCGACGGCAGGTCCTCGGGGTCGGTGGAGCGGCCCCCGGGGCGCTGGCGAGGGTGGACCTTGATCAGCTGGTCCCGGGCGAACACCCGCACGAGCTGGCGGTCGGCGCGGACGTCCACTTGAGTGCCGATCAGGTCCCCGGGGATCGAGTAGAGCGCCTTGGCCACCTCGATGTGATGGTCCCGATGAACCTTCGCGACCGCGTAGACCGGCACGTCATAGGGCGCCGTCGGCGCCGCTGCGAGCACCGGTGCCTCCTCGAGCCGGAAGTGCTCGGCTGGGCGAAGCTGGGTGGTGCCGTGGATCCGCATGCCGGCCCGTTCCCGGGCCCACACGTCGACTCGACGTTGCGCGTCGGCGAGGTCGATGAACGTCTCGCCGGCGAAGAAGTTGTTCCGCACATAGGGCACGACCCGTTCGACCCGCGGCTTGTCCTTCGGGGAGCGGACCCGTGCCGGGTCGATCACGAACCCGCGAGCTTGCGCGTACTCGACGAAGGCCTGGTTGAACCGCGGTTCCAAGGAATCGGCGCGGTCGACGATGGCCTTCATGTTGTCCGGGATCACGGTGGCGAAGACCCCGCCGAAGAACGCCCAGGCCGCTTCGAACCCGGCGATCACTTCCTCGGTCCTCTGACGGTGGCTGAGCCACACGAAGCTGAACCGCGACAGCACCGAGGTGAAGATCAGCGCCCACAGGTCCCGCTGCCGGCCGGTGACGGGATCTGGGATCCGGCCGAGCTTGCCGAAGTCGACCTGCAACTCATCACCCGGCTCGCCATCCGCGACGCGAACCGTCGGCCCCTGAACCGAGCGGCCGACCCCAAGCTCCTCGAGCGCGTAGCGGTGCAAGGTCCGCGCCGGCACCACCACGCCCTGGCGCTCCAACAACTCGTGCACCTTCACCACCGTCAGCCCGACACCATCGACCGGGTCGAGCCACGCTGTCAGCTGGTCCCGGTGAGCGTCGAGTAGTCGGCGCGCCTGGCCTCGCCCGTCGGTCCGGTGCGGCCGGACCTTCTCCACGACCTGGGCGAGCAGCAGATCGGTCAGCTGGTCCTCACCGCCGGCCCGGTCAAGGCCCAGCTCGACCGCAGCGTCGATGTAGCGGCGGACCGTCTTGCGGTCCAGCCCCGCCAGCTTGCTGATCGGTCGCTGACCCTTACCGCGCAGCCACAGCCGCAGAACTTCTCGTATCTCGAACACACGAACCTCCCGGAACGCCACGCCGCCTCCTGTGGGTCTCGTCGACAACGGCGACGGCAAGCCGAGCGTCCACGACACCGGAACTGGCGGACCCCAGAAGGTGGTCCCATCACTGGCGAACGGGTGGTCCCATCACTGGCGACGAGCTGGTCCCATCCCACTGGCGAAACACACGCCCAGGTGGTCCCATCACGCTGGCGGGCGACAGCTCGCGTTAGTGTGTGGGTTCGTTCATACTCGGGGTATGGCACAACGAGGTCGTCCGAGAGCGCCGTTGACCGTTACCGATGAGGAGCGGGAGGTGCTCGAGCGGTGGTCGCGTCGGCCGAAGTCGCCGCACTCGATCGCGCAGCGGGCCCGGATCGTGTTGCTCGCTGCCGACGACATGTCGAACAAGGACGTGGCTGAGCGGGTGGGGGTGAACCCGGCAACGGTGCTCAAGTGGCGTAAGCGGTTCCTCGAGTCCC
>JAFDWA010000132.1 GCA_018268735.1 Actinomycetota bacterium
CGGGGTGTTCCCGGCGCTCGACCGGCTCAACGTCATGGGGTTGAGCTCGCCCCGCTCGGCGATCCTCTCGGCGGTGATCTTCAACGCGCTCATCATCGTGGCGCTGGTCCCGCTGGCCCTGCGCGGCGTGCGGTTTCGAGCGGAGGCAGCCTCGGCGATCCTCGGACGCAACCTGCTCGTGTACGGGCTGGGCGGCCTGATCACCCCGTTCATCGCCATCAAGGCCATCGATGTCGTCGTCACCGCTCTGGGAGTCAAGTGATGCGCCAGCAGTTCCGCTCGTTCGCCCACCAGTGCCTTCCGGCGTTGACCGCCGTGATCGCCCTCACCATCGTGTGCGGCGTGATCTACCCGCTCGCTGTGACCGGTGTGGCGCAGGCCGCGTTCCGCGGCACGGCTGACGGGTCGCTGATCGAGCGCGACGGCCGAGTCGTCGGATCGTCGCTGATCGGACAGCAGTTCAGCGGCGCCGGCTACTTCCACCCCCGCCCGTCCGCGGCCGGCTCCGGCTACGACGCCACGGCGTCGGGCGGATCCAACCTCGGCCCGACCAACCCGAGGTACCTCGGCACCGTGGCGCAGCGCGTCGAGCAGTACCGCCGCTCGAACCACCTGGGCCCGCAGGTCCCGGTCCCCGCAGATGCGGTCCAGGCATCGGGTTCGGGGCTCGACCCCGAGATCTCGATCGCCAATGCACGGCTCCAGGCCCCACGAGTCGCCGCTGAACGACGGCTCGCGCCGCGCAAGGTGCTCGCGCTCATCGAAGCCCACACCCATGGACGACCGCTCGGCATCCTCGGCGACCCGGGCGTCAACGTGCTGGAGCTCAACCTCGCGCTCGATCGGACCGGCTGAGGCGATGGGCGACGAACCACCTCCGCGGGGTGCGTTGCGCGTCTACCTCGGGGCAGCGCCCGGCGTCGGGAAGACCTACGCGATGCTCGACGAGGGCCGTCGACGCGCGGCCCGCGGCACCGACGTCGTCGTCGGGCTCGTGGAGACCCACGGACGGACGCGGACCGCAGAGCTCCTCGAGGGTCTCGAGCTGCTGCCCCGCCGACAGGTCGAGCACCGCGGGACGACCATCGAGGAGCTCGACGTCGACGCGGTCCTCGCCAGGGCGCCCGAAGTGGTGCTGGTCGACGAGCTCGCGCACACGGACGCGCCCGGCTCCCGCCACACCAAGCGATGGCAGGACATCGACGAGCTGTTGGCCGCGGGCATCGACGTCATCTCCACGGTGAACATCCAGCACCTCGAATCGGTCAACGACGTGGTGGAGCAGATCACTGGCGTCCGCCAGCAGGAGACGGTCCCCGACGCGTGGGTGCGCACCGCAGAGCAGATACAGCTCGTCGACATGACCCCCGAAGCCCTGCGGCGCCGGATGGCGCACGGCAACGTGTACCCCGCCGACCGCATCGACGCGGCGCTCGGCAACTACTTCCGGGTCGGCAACCTCGGAGCCCTGAGGGAGCTGGCGTTGCTGTGGGTCGCCGATCGGGTCGAGGACGAGTTGCAGACCTATCTGGCGAGCCACGGTGTCCCCGGGTCGTGGGAGACGCGCGAGCGCGTCCTCGTCGCGCTCACCGGCGCCCCGGGGGCCGACAACGTCATCCGCCGTGCTGCCCGCCTCGCCCGACGAAACCAGGGCGAGCTGATCGGGGTGCACATCAGCCCGACCGATGGCCTCCTCGACAGCCGTGGACCGGAGCTGTCGCCGCATCGCCAAATCCTCGAGGAGCTCGGCGGCACCTATCGCGAGGTCGTCGGCGACGACATCGCCGACACGCTCGCCGCGGTGGCGCGCAGCGAGCGGGTGACCCAGATCGTCATCGGGGCCAGCCGACGATCCCGACGACAGGAGCTCACCGGTGGATCGGTGGTCAACGACCTGCTCCGCCATGCCCGTGACCTCGACATCCACGTGATCTCCGCCGTCGCCGCAGGTGAGTCCCCGCCCTCGACGAACTTCCGGGCGGCGGCACGACTCCGCACCCCGCTGCCACGACGTCGCCGCGCCGCCGCCTGGTTGCTCCTCCTCGTCGGCGCTCCCCTGCTGTTCCTCCTGCTGATCCCCTGGCGCGACAGCGTCGGCGTGCCGACGGTGATGCTGCTGACGCTCACCCTGGTGGTCGCCGTCGGGACCGTCGGCGGTCGGCTGCCCGGCGTCGTCGCGGCGATCACCTGCTCGGTCGCGATCAACTTCCTGTTCGTCCCGCCCATCGGCACGCTCACCGTCACCCAGCCGGAGAACGTCATCGCGCTGCTCGTGTTCGTGATCGTCGGCGCGACCGTGGCACGCCTCGTCGACCGCGTCGCCCGCCGATCGGCTGAGTCCAACCAGGCGAGGGCCGACGCGGACGCCCTCGCTCGATCCGCTGCGATCCTCGCCACCGATGCCGACCCGTTCCCGTCGATGCTCGCCGAGGTCCGCTCCTCGCTCGGACTCGAGGCGGTCGCGCTGCTGCACGAGAGCGCCCCGGAGGACCGGGAGCGCACCGGAGGCGCACCTCGGTGGCAGGTCGTCGCGAGCAGCGGCGACCGACCCCCGCGGTCACCTGGCGACGGAGCGGCACGGACGGTGTCGGAGGACGGGCGCTGGATGCTGGTGCTCCGTGGTGATCTCGGTCGCGAAGGTGTCGAGCTCCTCGAGACCCTGGCCGGTCAGCTCGGCGTCGCGGTCGAAGCCCATCACCTGCGTCAGGAGGCGACGCTCGCCGAAGCGCTCCTGCGGGCGGATGAGCTCCGCACCGGCATCCTCCAGGCCGTGTCCCACGACCTGCGCACACCGCTCGCGGCGATCAAGGCGTCGGTCACCTCGCTGCTGTCACCGGACATGGAGTTCGGTCCCGACGACACCCGCGAGTTCCTCGTGCTCATCGACGACGAGGTCGACCGACTGGACCGAGTCGTCGGCAACCTGCTGGACATGAGCCGACTCCAGTCCGGCGGCCTGCGGGTCCTGCGCGGACCGACGCCCGTCGAAGACGTCGTGAGCGCGGCGGTCGACGCTGTCGACAGCCGCACCTGTCCTCGGGTGGAGATGCGGATCCCCGCCGGCCTCCCACCGCTCGACGTCGACCCGGCGCTGGCCGAGCGGGCACTCGCGAACGTCATCGCCAACGCACTGGCCGTGCAGCCCGACGACCTCCCGGTCGTCGTCGACGCAACCCGCGTCGGCGGAGAGGTCCACATCCGGGTGATCGACCGTGGCCCGGGCATCAGAGCCGGAGAGCGCGAGCGGATCAGGGCACCGTTCCAGCGGCTCGGGGACCGCTCCCAGCATGCCGGGGTCGGCCTGGGGCTCGCGATCGCCGACGGCTTCACCGTGGCGAACGGCGGGCACCTCGAGCTCGACGACACCGCAGGCGGCGGCCTGACCGCCGTGTTCGAGCTGCCGACCACGCACCCCGAGCCGGACCGAGGAGGACCGCCGTGAGCAGGATCCTGGTGGTCGACGACGAACCGCAGATCCGCAAGGCGCTGTCGGTCACGCTGCGTGCCAGCGGCTACGACGTCGATGCAGTCGGCAGCGGCGAGGAGGCGCTGACGAGGGTCGCCGGATCTCGGCCGGACGCGGTCGTGTTGGACCTCGGGCTCCCGGGGATCGACGGCATCGAGGTCATCGAGGGGATACGCGGGTGGAGCGACATCCCCATCCTCGTGCTGTCCGTTCGGGGTGAGGAGTCCGACAAGATCCAGGCTCTCGACGTCGGCGCCGACGACTACGTCACCAAGCCGTTCGGCATGGGAGAGCTGCTCGCACGGCTCCGGGTCGTGCTCCGCCGGCGACAGCCGGAGGACTCCCCTGCCGTGGTGAGCACCCCCGACTTCACCATCGACCTGGCCGCCCGACGGGTGAGCCGTGCTGATCACGACAGCCCTGATCACGACAGCCCTGATCACGACAGCCAGGTCGACGTGCGCCTCACCCCGATCGAGTGGGGTCTCGTGGAGCGACTGGTCCGCCATCCAGGTCGGCTCATCACCCAGCGTCAACTGCTGAACGAGATCTGGGGTCCCGGTGTGGACGACCAGACGCAGTACCTCCGCGTCCACATGTCGAACCTCCGCCACAAGCTGGAGCCGGACCCCTCCCGACCCCGCTACTTCCACACGGAGTCCGGCATGGGCTACCGCTTCGAGCCGACCCCCCGGGAGCCCGATCGCTAGGGTCGACCCATGGACGCTCCCCCGGATCCTCCCGTCGAGGAGGTGCCGCTGCTCGACGACGGGGACTACGACGCCTTCGTGTTCGACGCCGAGGACCTCTCCGGTGGCGGCACGCGGCTGGACCTGACGATCACCGTCGGGGAGCACAAGGGGCGCGTGCTGTCGATCGCGTCGAGCTCACGGCTCGGCGACCCGGTCGACCTGCTCGGGATGCCTGCCACGATCACCGTCGCGTTCGGGTCGCCGTCGGTCCGCATCGACCGCTGACGCCGGCTGCCGGCGACGGGCACGGCCGGGTCGGGATCGTGTCGTCAAGATCGTGTCAACGGGCTTCCCAACCGGTCGCCGATCGACTGGGATGGGGCCGTGGCCGACGTGATGTGGAACGCACCCGAACCACCAGATCCAGGCACCGATGGGAGCGGTCGAGGCGAGCTGTCGATCGGCTCCGCCTGGGCGATGGCGATCGTGCTCGCAGCCGTGGCGGCGCTGTCGATCCTGGCGCTCGTCGCCCTGGCCGATCGCCGCTCCGACGAGGAGCACGTCGTCGCTGTGATCCGCCAGGAGCAGCCGACGCTCTCACCCGAGGTGATCAGCGACGCCGAGCTGATCGCCCTCGCCCGGCGCTCGTGCGGCCCGGAGGGGCTCTCTGCCGCAGACCGACGCATGTTGACCCGGCTCGGCATCGAGGACAGCGACATCCGCGACGAGGCGCTGGCCCTCTGCCCCCAACGCTGAACCGGTCCAGGCCCGGCGCCGATCAGCCCCGCGCTGCGGCGAAACCCCGCTCGAGGTCCTCGATGATGTCGGCGACGTCCTCGATCCCGACCGACAGGCGAACCAGGCCAGGGTCGACACCCGCAGCGCGCTGCTCCTCGTCGCTCAGCTGGCTGTGGGTCGTCGAGGCCGGGTGCACCACGAGGCTGCGCACGTCGCCCATGTTGGCCACGTGGCTGTGCATCGTGAGCCCCTCGACGAAGGCCCGGCCGGCTTCGCGGCCGCCCTTGATGACGAACGCCGGAACCGAACCGGCGCCACGGGGTGCGTACTTCCGTGCCCGCTCGTGCCACGGACTCGAGGTCAGCCCGGCGTACGCGACGGACTCGACCTGGTCGTGTCCCTCGAGGAACTCGGCCACCACCTGGGTGTTGGCGACGTGTCGCTCCATCCGCAGCGAGAGGGTCTCGAGGCCCTGGATCAGCAGGAAGGCGTTGAACGGCGAGATCGCGGCGCCCATGTCACGCAGGAGCTGGACCCGGGCCTTGACGATGTAGGAACCCGGACCGAGCGCCGGCCAGTAGGCGAGGCCGTGGTAGCTGGGGTCTGGCTCGGTGAACTGCGGGAACTTGTCGTTCTGGGAGAAGTCGAAGCTCCCGCCGTCCACGATGACCCCGGCGATCGCGGTGCCGTGGCCGCCGATGAACTTGGTGGCGGAGTGCACGACGATGTCGGCGCCGTG
>JAFDWA010000133.1 GCA_018268735.1 Actinomycetota bacterium
TCGAACAGCCGGGCCCAGTCGGACAGCACGTCCAGGTCGACGGTGACCAAGCGTTCGAGGTGAGGACGAAGGTCCCAGTCCCCGTCGGGTGTCTTGATGCCGGGAGCAGCACCGGTTCCGTCGTGGTCAATCGAGCTGTCCGCTGTTGCTGGGACGAGCAGGTTCGACATCTGGCGGAACTCAGGAGGCGTCGCTGAGCCGTAGACGTTGACCCCGTAGATGACCATGTTGTGGATCTCGAATAGGCCCGATTCGTTGACGAACTGCCAATGGCGACGCAGGCGGCCGTACGCATCCGCCCGGAGCTGGCCGGCCTCGGGGTCGACGAAATGGCTCTCGGGGTGCAGCAGTCCGGTCATGCCCCGCTCGGACCCGTGGCGCCAGACCGTGTCCATGAAGACCATGTAGAGGTTGGTCTGCACACCCGACAGAACCGGTCGCAGCTGCGCGGAGCCGAGCGTCGACACGACGCCCTCGGCCGATGCCACCTCGGTGAGGTAGGTCGACCGCACGTCGGCGCGCTCCAGCAGCTCCGCCCGACGTGACTTCTTGACCGACTCTGCCGCCTTGTCGGTGATGCCCCACCACGGGTCGGACTCGGCGAGCGTCAGGTCGTCGTCCCAGCGAGGCCGAACCCACGGCGGGTTTCCGACCTGGAGGTCGAAGCCGCCGCTGCGGAACACCGGGGCGAACTCGAGCTCCCAGTGCCAGGCGCCCTCGGCCCGGGCCAGGCTCTGCGCCCGCGCCAGCCACGGGTGCTGCGCCAGCACGTCGTCGACCGAGCCGCGCTCGGCGGAGCGGGCCGACTCGATGCGCTCCAGCTCGGCCAGATCGGCGAACAGGTCGAGCTGGCCCGTCGGCGTGGTCGGCTCGGGGCCGACGATCGCCTCGAGCGCGGTCAGCCACTCCGCCCACGACGGCGGCGCGACCCGCGCCGACCCGCCGTCGGACGAGTCGTCGGTCGGGTCGTCGCCATCCGGGTCGTCGCCCGCCGGGTCGTCGAGCGGCCAGAACCACAGGCCCACCCAAGCGTCCATCACCAGCCGCAGCCGGCCCAGCGCCGAGTCGCGGTTGGCCAGGATCGCCTCGGCGGTGCGGCGGTCGTCGTCGGGTGCGCCCGCGTCGCCGTCGGTGCCGTACAGGCCCAACGGTCGGCGCATCCGGCGGTGCAGCGCGTCGAGCACGTCGGTCGCCTCCGCCCACAGGCGCTCCACCCCGTTCGCCAGCGCCACCAGCCGATCGGTGTGGGTCTGGTTCGGCGCCTTCAGCACCGCCTTGCGCCACTCGGCCAGCGCCTTGGCCGCGTCGGGCGCAAGTTCCTTGGCCTCCTTGCGTCCCGACACGGCGCCCCAGCCGTGGCCGGGCAGCAGGAAGTGGTGCACGTGGCCGTCGGGCAACGGCCCCGACAGCGGTCGGTCCGTCGGCGGCACCACCGGCTTGGTGTCGGTCGAACGGGCCCGGGCCCACACACCGCCGCCGGGGTCCTTGCCGAACAGCTGCTCGACGCTCCAGGTGGCACGCCGGGCGCCGATCAGGCTGTTGCCACGCCGCAGCTGCAAGCCGAACCACGGCGCCTTCAGACCCGGGTGCATCGAGTTGAGCCACAGGCTGACCTCGGCAAGCTCGACCGCGGTGGCGTTCAGGTCGACGCCGTAGCACTGGTGCAGCGCGAAGTGCGCCTTCACCTTCTGCAGCTCACGCTGGTAGCGCTCGGCGTCGAGCACCTCGTCGAGCTCGGCCTGACGGCGACGCAGGTACTCGGCTGCGAGCTGGTTGATCGCCTCGTTGAGGAACGCCCCCGACCCGAGCGCCGGCTCGCACACCGTCAGCTCCAGGATCTGCTCGGCGCGGGTGATGCCGGCCGAGCCGCCCGGCACGCGGGCGTGGTCGTCGATGCCCAGCAGCTCGGCCAGGGCGTGGCGCACCACGCACTGGGTCAGCACCTCGGGGGTGTAGTAGCTGGCGCTGCGCTGACGGTCCCGGCCGGCCAGGCGGTACACGAAGCTGCCCTCGGGATGACGCACCCGTTCGGTGACACCGGTGTCGGCGTCGGTACGGGTGACGAACACGTCGTCGGGGTAGGCATCGGCGTCGGCCAGCGGGACCATCCACGTGCCGTCGGACGGGTCGCCGCCCTTGGCCACCTCGAACAGGTCCTCGGTCGCGAAGAACCCGGTGTAGGCCATCAGCCCCTCGTAGACCGCGCCGAGCTGGTTGATGCCCAGCTCGGCGTACGAGATGAACCCGGCCTGGTCGTCGCGCTTGCGGCCCGGCGACAGCATCAGCAGCGACAGCACCTGCTGGAGCACCTCGTTGCGCAGGGTGACGTCGTCGAGCAGCGGGGTGGCGGCCGGGTCGAAGATCGTGGCGTCGAGTCCGGGGAACTCCAGGTAGTCCTCGTGGGAGCGAACCGGGTCGGAGCCGCTGCCGTCATCCTGGGCGGCGGCCAGCAGGCTGAGCTGCGCGTGCTCGGCGTGGTTGCCGCGGTTGACCAGGCCGAACAGCAGGTCGAGCGAGTCCTGGAAGTGGTGGCCGTTGCGGGCGTGGTCGTCGGTGAGCTCGACCAGCACCAGGTCGCGCAGACGGTCGAGCGAGTAGCCGGCCCGGTAGGCGTCGTCACCGACGGGCAGCACCCCGAGCTCGGGCCGCGACTCGGCGTAGAGCAGCACGATCAGGCGGTACAGGTAGCGCAGGCACTGGAGCCTGAGCTCCTTGGGGTCGACCCGTTCGCCGGCGTAGCGGCGGTCGTGGCGGCGCTGGGTCTCGGCGTAGCGTTGGCGGCGCACTTCGTCGCCCAGGATCTCGACGCTGCGGCGCATCCCGTCGCGCAGCTCCTTGGACACGCCGACCGCATGCTTCTGGGAGGCGTCGATGAAGCCGTCGATCACCGAGGCGGCGTCGCCGTCGGCGTCGAGGTGCCCGGGCACGAGCGCGTCGGCGGAGAACAGCGCGGCGATCGTGTCGAGCTCGCCGCCGCGGGTGGTGTCGGCCCGTTCGAACGCGGCGTCGAGGTCGACGGCCAGGAACCGGCCCTCGGCCCACTTGGAGCGCTCGGCCAGCAGCACGACGGTGCCGGCGACGAGCAGCACGAACCGAGGCGGGTCGTCGGTGCTGAACAGCTCGCCGGGAGCGTCCGCGGCGACGGCCACGACGTGCTGGCCGCCGTCGCGGTGCAGCGGGCTGATCAGCAGGCCCGCCTCGAACAGGTCGCCGTCGGCACCCACGCCGGCGGCACCGGTGTCGACGGCACCGTCGTCGAAGAGCTCGTCGACGTCGGTGGCCAGGCCGCAGTCGAGCGCGACGAGCAGCAGGCCGGTGGGGGTGCGCACGTGCGCCGCGGCGGACACGACCAGGGTGTCGGTGCCGCCGGCGCGGGACAGCTCCAGCGTGGCGCGACCCGCATCGACGTCGGAGCCCGAGGTCGCGGCGCCGAAGCCGAGGGCGTGCAGGACGACGTCGTGCAGGGAGCGGAGGGCGTCGTCACGGCGGGTCCGGCCCGACGTCGAGGTGGCCGACTGCGCCGCTTCGAACGCGGCGGCCCGGGCGGCGAAGAACGGCCGGGGAGCCGAGCGCAGCCCGACCCGGGCGGTGGGGAGGTCCCGGCCCTCGGCGGTGTCCCACGCGGCGCGCAACGGACCGAGGTCGGCCTTCAGCCGGGCGTTCAGGTAGTGGTCCGAGAAGAACTCGGCGCGGTTGGTGATGCTGTCGAACATCTTGACGCGTCTTACTGGACCTTATGCGTCTTACCTCTGGTGCCCATAAGGTCCGTCAAACCGGCACCAGAACTGCGAGGACGCGCACCATCGGCTCACCGGTGCTGCGCAACGAGTCGATCAGCCGGCGGGTGTCGGCCTGCACGTCGTCGATGTGACGGCGGCGCACGTCGCGTCGGCGGTCGTCGAGCTCGAGTGCGAGCTGCTCCGAACGCTGCACCCACTCCCCCAACCGTTCGCTCGGCCCGGCCAGCAGCTCGTCGATCCGACGGTCGTGCTCGGCGCGGCGACGGCCCATCTCGGACCGGGCGGCCTGCACGACGTCGTCCAGGTGGGACCTCAGGGCGGCCACGTCGGGAGACCGGCCGGGGTTGGGCATGGACGGGCCGACCCCCGCCGCGGCCAGCAGCTCGAACAGGTCGCCGACGACCGGCTCGGCCCCCGGGACGGGGGTGACGGTCAGCCACTCGACGAGCTGCGGGCGGCCCTGGCCGTTGGACCACAGGCCCTGCACGCAGAACGTGGGGGCCGACACCCGGGCGTGCAGCACCGGGGCCTGGTTGCGGCCGACCTTCACCAGCAGCTTGTCGACCAGCCAGTCGATCACCGGGTGCAGCGGCGACAGGTAGGCGATGTCGGGCCACTGCGAGTCGGTCGAGGAACGGGCGACGTCCAGGCGCTGCTGGGCGACGTCGCGGTCCGCGGTGAGGCGGATCCGCTCGGTCAGGCCCTGCTCGGCCAGGTACGACTGGGGCAGCGCCGCCAGGCGTCGGGCCAGATCCGGCGGGGTGAGGAACGAACGGAAGGTCGGATCGGACGGGTCGGTGCGGATGTCGAGGGAGGACGGGTCGTCGACCGCGATCGACAGCACCTCGTCGACGAAGTCGAACGTCGAGTCGAACAGCGACGGCGGGGTCCGCTCCGGCACCGGGTCTGAGCCCGTGCCGCCGGTGAGGATCGTGATGATGTCGAGCGGCGCGGTCGGCTCGGCGGGGATCACCCGGTCGAGGTCGTCGCCGTCGCGCAACGCCCGGGCGATGGCGTCCTCTTCGGCCTGGGCGGCGTGCAACCCGAGCAGCGACCCGGACTCGCCGAACGCCCGGTGCGCCTCGTCCTCTCGGTGCAGCAGCTTGGACAGCACCCGCACGTCGCCGGCCAGCGCGTCGGGGGTGACGACGAGGGCCCGGATGTCGGGCCGGTGCTCCTGGCCGTAGCGGTCGATGCGCCCGTTGCGCTGCTCGATGGTGATGAGCGACCACGGCAGGTCGAAGTGGATCAGGTGGTGACACTGGCGGTGCAGGTTCACGCCCTCCGATGCCATGTCGCCGGTGAGCAGCAGCCGGACCGGCGACTCGGTCAGACCGAACTCCTCGATCACGTCCATCTGGCGCACGTCGGCCATCCCGCCGTGCAGGACCCGCACCTGATCGGCGCTCAGGCCGAGCGCGCCGGGCACGGTGTCGGCGAGCCAGTTGAGCGTGGCGATGCGCTCGGAGAACACGACGCAGCGCGTGGCGCTGCGGGGGCCGACGCCGATGTCGGTGAGCTGTTCGACCAGCGCGGTGAGCTTGGCGGCGTCGTGGTCGCCGACCTGCTCGGCCAGGTCGCTCAGGCGGGCGAGCGCCACGTCCTCGGCGGCACGATCCGGGTCGAGCGGCGTTCCGTCGGCACCGGCGAGGGTGTGGCGCCGGGCCCGAACCGTGTCGGCCAACGCCCGGTGCGAGCTGAGCGCGGCCTTGAACAGCGTCCACGGGAACAGGCTGGCGCCGGTGCCCGAGGTGGGCGCCCGAGTACCCGCCGGCGGGTGCAGCCACGTGTGGGCCAACTCGTCGAAGATGGCCTCTTCGGCCGGGGTGGGCGGGACCGGCAGCGGTCGGGGCGCCAGGCGGTCGGCCCACCGGTGGCCGACCTCGGCGG
>JAFDWA010000134.1 GCA_018268735.1 Actinomycetota bacterium
TCACGTGCAGCACGGAGTCGATCACCGCGACCTTGTCTCCGACGAGGTCCAGGACGAGGAGCGATCCGAGGACCACCAGCGTCGGGGTCGCGCCGAGCCAGTCGAATCTCGAGGACAGCTCGACGACGCCGAACCGCTGAGCGAGGCCGAGTCCGATCAGCGGGATCCACGCGTTGAGCCCCGACGCTGCCCCGAGGCCGAACGCGCCGAGCAGGTTCGTGACGAGCGCGATCTCCACGCCCTGCAGTCTGGCCGGTCCCGCCGGTCAGCGACTCCGGTCCCAGCAGGCCGGGTCAGGCCACGTCTGGACAGGGCATCTCACAGGAGGTCGGCGAAGAAGTCGTTGCCCTTGTCGTCGGTGATCACGAACGCCGGGAAGTCCTCGACCTCGATCCGCCAGATCGCCTCCATGCCGAGCTCCGCGTACTCGAGCACCTCGACGTGGCGGATCGAATCCTGGGCGAGGATCGCTGCGGGCCCGCCGATGGAGCCGAGGTAGAAGCCGCCGTGGGCCTTGCAGGCGTTGCGGACCTGGGCCGAGCGGTTGCCCTTCGCGAGGGTGACGAAGCTGCCGCCGTGACGCATGAACAGGTCCACGTAGCTGTCCATGCGCCCCGCCGTGGTCGGTCCGAACGATCCCGACGGCATCCCCTCGGGGGTCTTCGCAGGACCCGCGTAGTAGATCGGATGGTCCTTGGCGTACTGGGGCAGACCCTCGCCGGCGT
Source organism: Actinomycetota bacterium (assembly GCA_018268735.1). Taxonomy (GTDB): domain Bacteria; phylum Actinomycetota; class Acidimicrobiia; order Acidimicrobiales; family Microtrichaceae; genus Dermatobacter. The sequence continues at coordinate 726 of JAFDWA010000134.1, forward strand.
CGATGCGCTCCTTGAGCTTGGCGTGTGCGATGTCGCGGGCGACGATCATCGGACCGGTCAACGACAGGCGGGTCTTCACCGGCAGCCGGCCGAGCTCGGCACGGATCTCGTCCATCGGGCGGTTGAGGTCGATGCGGACGACCTCGTCGCCCAGGTGCTCGTCGGTGACCTCGGGCAGGTACTGCGCCGGGTCCGTCTCGAGCTGCTCGACGAACACGCCCTCTGCGGTGATCTTCCCGACGCTCTGGCGGTCAGCCGAGCAGCTCACGCCGATGCCGACCGGACACGATGCGCCGTGACGCGGCAGGCGGATCGCCCGCACGTCGTGCACGAAGTACCGCCCGCCGAACTGGGCGCCGATGCCGGTGTCCGCCGCAAGACGCCAGATGTCGGCCTCGAGGTCGGTGTCGCGGATCGCGTGGCCGAGCCCGTTGCCCTTCGTCGGCAGACCGTCGAGGTAGCGGGCGCTCGCGAGCTTCACGGTCTTGAGGTTCATCTCGGCCGAGGTGCCGCCGATCACGATCGCCAGGTGGTACGGCGGACACGCCGAGGTGCCGAGCAGCTTGATCTTGTCGGCCACGAACGCCATCAGCGACTCGGGGTTGAGCAGCGCCTTGGTCTCCTGGAACAGGAACGTCTTGTTCGCCGAACCGCCGCCCTTGGCCATCACGAGGAACCGGTACTCGTCCCCGTCGACCGCCATCAGATCGATCTGCGCGGGAAGGTTCGTCCCGGTGTTCACCTCCTCGTAGGTCGTGATCGGGGCCACCTGCGAGTATCGGAGGTTCGTCTCGGTGTAGGTGCGGAACACGCCACGCGCGAGCGCTTCCTCGTCGCCGCCGGGGGTGCCGTCGGAGGAGTGGGTCCAGACCTGCTGGCCCTTCTTGCCCATGATGATCGCCGTGCCGGTGTCCTGGCACGACGGCAGCACCATGCCCGCGGAGACACACGCGTTCTGCAGCATCGTGCGGGCGACGAACCGGTCGTTCTCGGTCGCCTCCGGGTCGTCGAGGATCCGGCGGAGCTGCGCGAGGTGACCGGGCCGGAACAGGTGGGCGATGTCGTGCAGCGCCTCCGCCGCGAGCAGCGTGAGGGCCTGGCGGTCGACCCTCAGGACACGCTGGGATCGGTACTCGTCCACCTCGACGAAGTCGGAGGTGAGCTGTCGGTACGGCGTGCCCCCGTGCGACTGCGGGAACATCTCCTGGAACTCGAACTCGGCCATGGGTCCACGTTACGCACGCGCCGTGCTCGTCCCCGAACCCGGCCAGCAGGGTTCGGCGGTGCAGACGGAGCCGTGCTCAGGCGGTCACTCCGGGGCGTCCTCCGACGAACCTGGTCCGGCCTGGCCCGTGGTCAGGACCGACTCCTGGGGCCCGGACAGGGCGAACGCCCTGGACAGGAGCGACGGCTCCTCACCGGACCTGGCCCGGCGACGTCGACGGGGAGGCTCCGGGGCCGGCGGCGACTCGGGTTCGCCAGGTTCGATCATCGACCGTGCCGACTGCTCCTCGACCTGGGGCTCGTCGACCTGGGGCTCCTCGAGTTGGGGCTCCTCGACCTGGGGCTCGTCGACCTGGGGGGCCTCGACCTGGGGGGCAGCGTCCCGGGGTTCGTCAACCGACGCGACGGTCGCACCCTCCGTCTCGGTCGGGGCGGCGACTCCGGTCGGTGCGGTCACCGCCGCCAACGGGTCCGCACCCGCCGACGGTCGACGATCCGTCGCCGTCCACCCCCGGGGGATCGTCAGCCGCTCGATGTGGAGCTCGCACAGCTCCTGCACCGGCGCGACGTGCAGCGCCAGCGGATCGAGCCACAGCTGCAGGGCCACCGGATCGAACGCGACGCGCGCTGCAGCGGGTCGGTCACACCCAGGGCGCATGCACCTCCTCGCCACCCCGGCAGGCTATCGCCGTCAGGCGCTGTCCCCGACGGGTTCCGACACGACGTCCGCTCCGGCGTCGAGCACCAGGCGGTCGAACGAGACGTCGTCGGCACCGACCAGGTCGAGCAAGGTCGCCGCGAACAGCTCCGGGGCGACGCCGCGACCGCACGTCGCTCGGCCCGGTCGGAGCCCATGGGAGCCGCAGAGGTGATCGACGAGCAGGTCCTCCGGTGTCGAACGGGATCCGAGCGGGACGGGCCACGGCTCGACGACCACCATGCGCGCACCGGGAGGAAGCGACGACGCGAGTCCGTCGACCAGCTCGGCGGGACCACGGATGCGCTCCCCGAGCTGCCGGTCGAGGCCCCGCACCGCACGGTCGTCACCCTCCCCGCTGGCCACACCCTCCCCGCTGGCCGCAGCAGCCGAGACGTGCACGATGACGTCGACGGTCGTCGCCGCGACGACGAAGCGGCACAGCGCGCCGACGTCGTCGCTGGACGCGAGGTCGCATCGCAGCGGCACCGCTCGGTCCCACGCCTCGAGCTCGTCGACAGCGGTCAACAGCAGCTGCAGGTCGTCGTCGACCAGCAGGACGCGCGCCCCGCGTGCGAGCAGCTCGGCGACGAGCGCGCCGGCGAGCACGCCGGTCGCGGAGGTCACCAGGGCGACACGACCGACGAAGGCTCCTGGCTCCACCTGAACGGCGTCGTCGAAGCCGACCTCGGCCCGACGCTCGGCGCCGGTGGTGGGGTCATCGACTGCTCGAGCCGGCTGCCCATCGGGGTTCCTCCGCGACGAGACCAGCGGCACGCCCACGGGTGGCCGGTCGCTCTGACGTGGCGGCGTGGCGACGTCGGGATCCATCGGTTCGTGGTCCATGGGCTGCATCGCTTCGACGTGTCGAGTCCGTCCGCGGGCACACCCGCGTCCGCCGGTCCCTCGCCGACGGCCTGACGAGCAGGGTACGGAGCCCCACCGACGCCGTCCACGTGACCGTCCGGGACCCTGTGCAGGACGGGGCTGCACGCCAACATCAAGTCGACCCGTGATCGTGCCGACGACACGGCGGTGGCCCCAACGTCCCGATCACCGATGACCGCACGCCTCCGACGTCGACCGACGTGGCAGATCGTCGGAGTCGTCGTCGCGCTGCTGGCCCTGTGCGGATGGAGCAGCGTCGCCCCTGTCGCGTCGGCGGACACGGCGGTGACGTTCCGCGGCTCAGGCTGGGGACACGGCGTCGGGATGAGCCAGTGGGGCGCCCGGGGCATGGCCGCCGGCGGGGCGAACGCCGGACAGATCCTCACCCACTACTACTCCGGAACCTCGCTGAGCACCTCGCCCTCTCCGAGCATCCGGGTCCTGCTCGGGACCTCGACGTCGTTCACGATGAGCCCGTCGTCGCCCGCGACGTTCGCGCCGGTGGGCGCCGCCGCCGGAACGGTCACCGCAGCAGCGTCGGGCTCCTCGATCGTCCTCTCCGGTGCGCTCTCGGCGGTGGTCCCCGGACCGGTCAGCGTCGCACCGTCGGGCGCACCGCTGCGGCTCAGCCCCCCCGGCTACCGCTACAACCGCGGCACCCTGGTCCTGGTTCCGACCGGCACCGGCACCATCCAGGCGGTCCTGCAGATCACCATGCAGGAGTACCTCTACGGGCTCGGCGAGATGCCGTCGTCGTGGCCGGCCGCCGCGCTGCAGGCCCAGGCGATCGCTGCCCGCACCTACGCGCAGAAGAAGGTGGCGACCGCTGCTGGGCGCGGCACCTACGACATCGTCGGCGGCCTCCCGGACCAGTCCTACATCGCGTACGAGAAGGAAGCCGGCTCGATGGGGGCGCAGTGGGTCGCAGCGGTCGACGCGACCGACGCACAGGTCGTCACCTACGGCGGTGGGCTCATCGACGCGGTCTACTCGGCGTCCTCCGGCGGCTCGACCGAGAACAGCGAGGTCGTGTGGGTGTCGGCCGTCCCGTACCTGCGTGGCGTCCCTGACGACGCCGACCTGCTCGGCGGCAACCCGAACGCGTCCTGGACGCGCACCTACACCGGCTCGCAGCTCGGCGCGTGGTTCGGACTCGGGCAGGTCACCTCCGTGCAGATCCTCGGACCGCTGGGGGTGTCCGGGCGCGTGGACCGCTCGACGATCCGGCTCGTCGGCAGCGGCGGCACCAGGGACGTCACCGGCACCCAGTTCCGTTCGACGGTGAACGCGAACGCTCCGTCCGCGCAGCTGATGTCGACGAAGTTCGTCGTCGACGGCCAGGCACCCGCCACCCCTGGCCCACCGCCGCCGCCGAACACGCTGCCGTGGGGAGAGCTCTCGTTGGCTCGTGCCGAGGGGTCGAAGGTCGTCGTGCTCGGACACGCCTACGACCCCGAGGGCGATCCGAGGGTCCGGATCACCTCGACCATGGGCCGTGACGTCGCTGTCCGTGAGGTCGTCGCGAGCGGAGGGAACTTCGGTGCCGCATGGACCGGATCGAAGGGCACACGCTCGATCTGCGTGACCGTGCTCGACAACCCCACGGGTCAGGGCGTGTCGCTCGGCTGCCGCTCCGTCACCGTCAAGTGACCGGCACCGTCGAGGGACCGGCACCGCAAGTGACAGGCACCGTCGGAGGACAGCCGAACTGAAACGCGTTCCACTTCTCCGCTACGTTGCCGCGACATGCGCACCAACGTCTGCGACCAGCTCGGGATCGAGTTCCCCATCTTCGCCTTCACCCACTGCCGCGACGTCGTCGCCGCGGTGTCGAACGCCGGCGGCTTCGGCGTCCTCGGTGCCGTCGGATTCACCGTCGAGCAGCTCGCCACCGAGCTCGAGTGGCTCGACGAGCACTGCCACCGGCCCTACGGCGTCGACGTCGTCATCCCCGGCAAGTACGAGGGAATGGGCGAGATGGACCCCGTCAAGCTCGAAGCAGAGCTGCAGACGCTCGTCCCCGCCGAGCACAAGGAGTTCGCGCAGAAGCTGCTCGCCGACCACGGGGTGCCCGAGCTCCCAGCGGACCAG
>JAFDWA010000135.1 GCA_018268735.1 Actinomycetota bacterium
GCTCCACGTCACTGTCCCTTCGTGCTCGGCGGTCGTGTCGCCGGATGTGGTTCGGGGGCCGTTGCACGGCGCCGATCAGTTGGTGCGCTGACCGTACCGACGGGGTGTGACAGCCCTCCGGCGGCCCTGCGATGCGCCGTTCGCTCGCCATGCCGGTGGAAGGATCCGTCGACCTCGTCCTGCGACACCGCACTGTAATTGCGAACGAGTGTTCGACTCAAGCATTTCCGTCAAGTCCACGGATCTGATGCAGCCAGAGCGACAAGGTGTGTCGCTGTGCACCCCTATGTCGCGGGGAGGAGGTGGCGGCGGAGGAGGGCGAGCAGCGAGATGACGCTGTACTCGCGGATCTGGCGCCGCCGGCCCGGCAGCGTGAGCGCCACCGAGTCGACCAGGTCGGCGTCGCCCACACCCGCGGAGCCCGCCGAGCCGATCGCCACCGCCAGGAACACCGTCCCCGGCCGGTGGCCCTCCTGGCGGTCCGGCCCCGCGACGCCGGTCGCCGCGATCCCCACGTCGGCCCGCAGCACCCTGCGGGCACCGAGTGCCATCTCCCGGGCGGCCTCCTCGCTGACCACGGGCCCCTCCGACACGCCGAGCAGGTCGAACTTGACCTCCGACGCGTACGACACGACCGAGCCCCGGAACACGTCGCTCGCACCCGGGACGTCGCAGATGCGCGACCCCACCATCCCACCCGTGAGCGACTCACCCACCCCGAGGGTCATGCCACGTCGCCGCAGCAGGTCCAACACGGCGGACTCCATCGTGTCGTCGTCGACGCCGAACACGGTCGGACCCAGGATCGCCCGCACGGCCTCCTCCTCGGCTGCGAGCACCGCTGCTGCCTCCGCCTCCGACGATGCCTTCGCGGTCAGGCGGACCTTCAACCCTTCGACGCCCGACGCGAGGAAGGCGATCGTCGCGGCTGCCTCGCCGAGGGCGGCGCGTCGGTCGAGGTCGTCCATCCGCTCGGCGAGCAGCTCGGCCAGCCGCGACTCGGACTCACCCCACGTCCGCAACGTCCGGCTGGCGATCACCGACGTGAGTCCTGCTCGCCGCTGGAGGTCGGCCAGCACGGTGCCCGACACCATCTCCTGCATCTCCCAGGGCACGCCGGGCACCGCGTAGATCACCTTGGAACGCGGCTCGCCGGTCAGCGGATCGGGCCGCGAGAGCGGACAGATCAGGCCCGGCGCGGTGCCCGGCTGCTCGGCGATGAACTCGGCGCCGACGGGCTTCATCGCCTGGCGAAGGTTGTTCATCGGCATCCCTCGCCCGCGTCCGGCGAACATGGAGATGATCCGCTCCGCTGCCTCCTCGGACTCCTCCAACGACACCCCCATGACCGCAGCGATCGCCTCACGGGTGAGGTCGTCCTGGGTGGGTCCGAGCCCCCCGGTGCAGATGACGGCATCGCTGCGCGCGAGGGCGAGCTCGATCACCTCGACGATGCGCCCGAGGTTGTCGCCGACCTTCGTCTGGAAGTACGAGTCGAGGCCCGCGAGCGCGAGCTGCTCGCCGATCCACGAGGAGTTCGAGTCGACGATCTGGCCCAGCAGCAGCTCGGTCCCGACCGCCACCACCTCGACGCGCATGGACGCAACCTACCGGCGCACGGACCACCTGCCCGCGACCTCACGCGACCCGAAGGTCGGGTCGAGGTCAGTCACCCGCCATGGTGGTCGTCGCGCGGGATCCCGCGACCAGGTACTGCGCCGCACTGATCCAGGCGACGGCGACGGCGAGCCACAGCACGATGTCGGCCATCCACGTGTGGCCGGTGGTCCACGGCCAGACCACCAGGCTGACCGAGCTGAACTGGAGGAACGTCTTGAACTTGGCGACGTTGGACGCGGGCACAGCGAGACCCCGTCGGCCCCAGTAGCTGCGGAACGCCGAGATCACCGCTTCACGCAGCGTGATCAGGACCACCGGCAGCCACCAGAACCTGCCGGCGAGCACCATCGCCCAGAGCCCTCCGAGGGCGAGGACCTTGTCGGCGAGCGGGTCGAGGAAGGCCCCCGATCGAGTGGTTCCCTGCCGGCGGGCGAGGTAGCCGTCGAGGCTGTCCGACGCGGTGATGGCAACCCAGAGCCCGAAGAGGATCCATCCGGCCTGCTCCCGGTAGATCCAGACGAACACGATCGGGGCGAGCAGCAGCCGGACCACCGTGATCGCGTTCGCCGGCGTCAGGAGCGCGCTCGGCCCGAAGGTGCGGCGCCGTCCGGCGTCCCGTGCATCGCCGGCCGACTCCGAGGCCGAGCTCACACCGCCACCGCGGTCAGGTCGGGGCCCGCCGCGCCGACGATCTCGACGAGGTGCAGCTCACCGACCGCGAGATCCGCCGGCACCTCGATGATCCCGTCGATCTCAGGGGCCTCACGGTGCGAGCGCGCGACGCCTGGCTCGTCCACGAGCACGACGGTCCGCTCCCCCACGAGCTCGTCGCGACCAGCGGAGGTGATCGCGTCCTGCAGCTCCCGAAGCTCCGCCAGGCGGTCGGCCACGAGCCCGGTCTCGACGGCGCCGTCGAGGTCGGCGGCGTAGGTCCCGTCCTCAGCGGAGTAGGCGAAGAAGCCGCACCAGTCGAGGCGGGCCGAATCGACGAACTCGAGCAGCTGGTCGTGGTCCTCCTCGGTCTCCCCCGGGTAGCCGACGATGAAGTTCGACCGGAACGTGGCGTCGGGGCGCAGGGTGCGGATCGCGTCGATCCGGGCGAGGAAGCGCTCGCCGTCGCCCCAGCGGCGCATGCGGCGCACCAACGGGGCCGACACGTGCTGCAGCGACAGGTCGAAGTACGGCACCGGTCCGGTGGCGATGAGCTCGACCAGCTCGTCGCTGAGCTCCGACGGGTACAGGTACAGCAGTCGCACCCGATCGACCTCGGCGGCGACGGCCCGGACGAGTTCGGCGATCGGCGTCGTGCCGACGGGCGCCTCGACACGTCCTCCACCGGTGCGGTCCCGGCCGTAGGCGGCCAGGTCCTGGGCGACGAGGACGACCTCGCGGACCTGCAGGGCGGCGACCTCGTCGAGCACCGCGGCGATCGGCCGGGACCGCTGCGGACCACGGAAGCTCGGGATCGCGCAGAAGCCGCAGGCCTTGTCGCAGCCCTCGGCGACCTTCACGTAGGCCCACGGCCGGGCCGATCGGGGACGCGGCAGGTTCAACAGGTCGAGCTCGGGCACACGACCGCGCACCCCGCGGGTCGGGCCGAGGTGCACCGGGACCCCGAAGCCCGCCACGGCGTCCACCTCGGGGAGCGCAGCGGCCAGCTCGACGCCGTAGCGCTCGGCCATGCAACCGGTCACCACCAGCTCGGCACCCGCAGCACGTCGCTCCTCCATGGCGAGGATGGTCGCCACGCTCTCCTCACGGGCCTCTGCGACGAAGGCACAGGTGTTGACCACGACCAGGTCGGCGGATTCGGCTGAGGTGGCGGCCACCATGCCGTCGGCCAGCAGCGTCCCGGTCAACTTGTCGGAGTCGACCTGGTTCTTGGGACAGCCGAGCGTCTCGACCCAGTAGGTGCGGGGCACCCACGCAGGCTACAAGGGCACCCGTGCCGCCCAGCGACCCCGAGAGCGGGCACGGGGGATCCGCTCCTCTCCGGATCCGGAGCCGCTCGGCTGGGCCGGCCACTGCGGAACTCGGGCACCGACGACCGCTGGATGGTCGTGGCTGCCCGAGGATGCTGCCATCGCCAGGTGCAGCCAGCGTGCTCCAGCCCGGGCGCTGGTCAGGCTCCTTCGTGCAGGCCCACCGCGGCGCACTGGACGGCCGCGCTGCGTCCGGCGACCCCTCAGGGCCGCCACGCTCAGGGATGTGCGAGGCGCAGCCCCGGCCGCGGCCACTCCGTCGAGACGAGGCGCCCGGTGGCCGACGCGGTTGCAAAGGCGGTGCGCCCGTCGGGCCCGCCGAAGCAGATGTTGGTGACGAGGGGATCGTCCAGCGGATGGTGCTCGAGGACCGACCCGTCCGGGGAGATCGCGGTGATCCCACCGTTGACGAGCGTGCCGACGCACACCCAGCCGTCGCCGTCGACGGCGAGCGAGTCGAGCAGCTGCAGTCCGGGCAGTCCGGCCAGGAGGTCGCCGTGCGGAGCGAGCAACCCCGTCCCGGACGCGACGCCGGGCTCCGGGACGTCCCACGCCCACACCCGACCGGTGTGGGTCTCCGCGACGTACAGCCGGTCCCCCGTCGGCGACAGGCCCACCCCGTTCGGTGCCTGCAGCGGATGCAGCACCTCGCGGAGCCCGCTGCCGTCGGCCTGGGCGTAGAAGACCCCGGTCAGGTCGCTCGAGCGGTCGAGGCGCACGCCGTGGTCGGTGAACCAGAACCCGCCGTGGCCATCGAAGACCAGGTCGTTGGGTGCCCGCAGGGGAAGTCCGTCGCACTCCGTGTAGACGACCTCGACCGAGCCGGTGGCCAGGTCCACCCGCTGGATGGAACCGCCGCTCCAGGTCGGCGGAACCGGACCAGGGATCAGCATCCCGCCGAGGTCGATGTACTCGAAGCACCCGCCGTTGTTGGTGATCCACACCGAGCCGTCGGGACCGATCGCCGCACCGTTCGGGCCCCCGCCGCACTCGGCGACGACGTCGACGGTCCCGTCGGGGCCGACCCGGCTCAGCGTGCCCCGCTCGATCTCGACGACCAGCACGGACCCGTCGGCCATCGCGACCGGACCCTCGGGGAAGCGGAGCCCCGTCGCGATCGTGGTCCACTCGAGATCCTCCATGGAGGCCCTCCCTCAGATCGCGCCCGACTCGATCAGGTTGTCGAGCTCTTCCGGTGTCATCAGCACGTCACGGGCCTTGGAGCCCTCCGACGGTCCGACCACGCCGTGCTCCTCGAGCAGGTCCATGAGCCGGCCGGCGCGGGCGAATCCGACCTTGAGCTTGCGCTGCAACATGGACGTCGAGCCGAACCCGCTGCGCACCACGAGCTCCATGGCCTGGTTGACGAGCTCGTCGTCGTCACCACCGGTCCCTCCGCCGCCGGCACCGACCGAGCCGCCCTCGTCGGTGCCCTGGACGTCGGCGACGTACTCCGACTCGACGTCCGGCGCCTGGCGGCGCCAGGCGGAGACGATCGAGTGGACCTCGGACTCCTCGACCCACGCTCCCTGGATGCGCTCCGGTGCGCTGGAGCCGCCTTCGAGCAGCAACATGTCGCCCCGACCGACGAGGCGCTCCGCGCCGCCCTGGTCGAGGATCACCTTCGAGTCGGTGGCCGACGCCACGGCGAACGCGAGGCGTGCCGGCACGTTCGCCTTGATGACGCCGGTGATCACGTTCACCGACGGTCGCTGCGTTGCGATCACGAGGTGCAGACCCACCGCGCGGGCCATCTGGGCGATGCGGCAGATCGACTCCTCGACGTCACGCGGCGCGACCATCATCAGATCGGCGAGCTCGTCGACGACGATCAGGATGAACGGCAGGCGCTGGAACTCACGCTCCTCGCCGGGCTCCGGCTTCAGCTCGCCACGGTCGAACTTGGCGTTGTAGCCGGTGATGTCGCGGACGCCGACCTCCGACAGCAGGTCGTAGCGGCGCTCCATCTCCTTCCCCGCCCAGTTGAGGGCGTTCGCGGCCTTCTTCGGGTTCGCGACG
>JAFDWA010000136.1 GCA_018268735.1 Actinomycetota bacterium
GTCGGTCCGTGGGTGCTGGCGATGGCGCGCAACGGCAGCTCCTCGATCCGACGGCACTCGGACAGGTAGCGGTCGGGATCGACGAGATCGACCCAGGGGCTGTTCCACTTGGCGAACACACCGGTGCCGACGCTCCACTCGTCGGGGTCGAGGTCGTCGACGAACTCGGTGCCGCTCGAGACCGGGCATGCGTAGCAGTCCGATGCCCAGTAGACGCCGGTGACGGGGTCGAACAGGCCCCGGGTGGTCGGCGAGTCGTACAGCGGCGGGCGAATCGCGCTCAGGGTGCGGTCGCCGACGTCGAGGGTCTCGCCATCACCGAGCCACCGCCACCGGGTCGGTTCCACGGCGAGCTCGGAGCCGAGGCGCTCGCAGAGGTACCAGCTCGCGACGAGCGTCGCGTTCGGGCAACGCCGGAGCAGCTCGTCGACGTTGCCGTAGTGATCGATGTCGTCGTGGCTGACGAAGACCCAGCGGACATCGGCCGGCTCGACGAGACCGAACAGGTCCTCGAAGAACCGGTCCCGGTTGTCGGGGACGCCGGTGTCGACCACCACTGGCTGCGTGCCCCGGATCAGCATCGAGTTCATGTGGACCGACGGCCCTGGCTGATCCTCGCCGGCGGTGTCCTGGATGACCCAGGTCTCCGGGCCGATCTCGACCGGGCGGTAGCGGGGTCGTTCGGGAAGGTCCGATGGGTTGATGGGCGTGCTGGGTGAGGTGTCCATGTCCGCCACCTTGAGGGAGGGACCGTCGATGCGAACATCCCGCATCGACGGGGACTTCTCTCCCGCAGGGTGCGACGGAGCCACCCCCCAGAGGTGTGGGATGGCACGACTGGCGCATCCGTCCGATACTGCTCACATGGCCGGAATGCTGACCATGGACAGGGTGCGCAGCGACGTCGAGGTCCTCTCGCGGGCAGGCCTCGACGTGGCGACGTTCATCGCAGAGGTGGAGGCGTCGGTCGACCGCGCCGTCCCCCACGTCGCCGCGTGCATGTGCACCGTGGATCCGGCGACGCGCCTGCTCACCAGCACGTACAAGTTCGGCGACCTGTACGGCAACGACGCGCACGACCTCGAGTGGGGCCTCATCGAGTACAGCGGCGTCGACCCGACCGCGTTCCCGGAGATGTTCGGGGAGCGTCGCGACTCGCTCGGGATGGTGGTCGAGACCGACGACGCCATCGAGACCAGCCCGAGGATGGAGCAGCTGATCATCCCCGAGTACGACTACTACGACGAGGCACGTCTGATCGCCCGACAGGGTGACCTCGCCTGGGGCGGCATGGCGTTGTTCCGGGGAAGGGACGATGCCCCGTTCTCCGAGTCGGAGCTGGCGTTCCTGGCATCGCTGTCGGGTGCCTACGCCGTCGGGTTGCGCGTCGGGCTGCTCACCCGCTTCGTCGACCTCGGTGTCGACGGCGTCGCGCCCGACCCGGACCCGGATTCCGGTCCAGCGGTCGCCATCATCGACGCGGCGAACCGGGTGGTGCAGGTGTCGGTCGGTGCGACGCAGCTGCTCTCCGAGATGACCAGTCCCGCCAACTCCGCCGATGCGACCGGCACGCTGGCCGCGCTCGTCGCCGGGGCTCGTCGGTTCCAGGACGGCACGACCGACGTGCTGCCACGTGGTCGGGTCCGCCTCCCGTCAGGGCGGTGGCTGGTGCTGCACGCGTCGCCGCTGAGCTCGGCCGACGGCCGAAGCGGCGACGTCGTCATCACGATGGAAGAGGCCCGACCACCCGAGATCGTGCCGCTCGTGGTCGCCGCGTTCGGACTGACCGAGCGCGAGCGCGACGTGACCCGCCTCGTCCTGCAGGGTTCCGACACCAAGGAGATCGCGGCGGCGCTGCACCTGTCGCGCTACACGGTGCAGGACCACCTCAAGGCCGTGTTCGACAAGGCTGACGTGCGCAGCCGTCGTGAGCTGGTGTCACGGGTCTACTTCGACCAGTACGCACCGCGGCTCGGATCCGAGGTCGCTCCGAGCGGCTGGTTCGCCGCATCGGAGGACTGAGCTCCGAAGCGGGCCGCGACCCACGTCATGGGCTGTTCGCCCCCTGACGGCGTCGTGTGGATGTAGCGCCCGCGGGTGATCTCGGTGAACCCCGGACCGAGCTCATCGAGCAGGTGGGTCGCGTCGTAGCGACGGACGGGAAGGTCCGAGCAGGACTCCGGACCGTCGGCCGCGAACGTCGTGATCAGCACCACTCCTCCGGGCGTGAGTGCATCGCGGAGGAGTCGTCGGTACACGACCCGCTCCTCGGGCTCGGTGAGGAAGTGGAACACCGCTCGGTCGTGCCACAGTTCCCACCGCCGCGGCGGCGTCCAGTCGAGCAGGTCGGCATGCAGCCACTCGATCGCGTCGGGATCCTGCACCCGGGACCGGGCATCCCGAATCGCCTCCTCGGAGATGTCCAGCACCGTCACGTCGACGTGTCCCCGTGCGATCAGCTCACCGGCCAGGTTCGATGCGCCCCCACCGACGTCGATCACCGCGGCGGTGACCGGCACACCGCTGGCAGCGACGATCTCCAGCGAGCGGGACGGTTCCGCCTCATGCCAGCTGACCCGTTCGGACCCGATGCGCCGATACCGGCCATCCCAGTGCGACTGCCGGTCGAAGGGGATGGACGGAGCGTTCACCCGGACCAGGATGTCAGCTGCAGGACATCTCGATCGACGACGGCTCGAATCCCAGGACGGGGTACAGCACTCCGGCTTTCAGCTCCCGGGAGTCGCCGCCGAAGTCCTTGTCCGCCCAGACGGTCGCTGTGGCGGCGGCCCCAACCTTGAGGCTCTCGGCCTTCCCGGTCCAGTCCATGTCCGCGCCCGGCAACCCCGAGAGGGTGGCGTGGCGGCCTGGCTCGGTCACCTTGTAGTTCTGGCCGTCGTAGTTGTTGCCCACGTAGAGCTGCACGTAGCAGTCGGGACCTGTGGGACCACCCCCGCCGCTCACGGTGGGGGTGGTGCTCGACCCGGCCGTCGACTCCGTCGCTGGTTGGCTGGTCGTGGTGTGCTCCGTCGCCGACTTCGCAGTCGTGGTCGTGGTCGTGGTCGTTGACGATGCATCGTCGGAGCTGCTGCATGCGACAGCGACTGCACAGAGCAGCGCCGTCGCCGCAGCCACACGAATCGGGAGGAGGAGGGCGCGTGGACTCGATGGCATGACGTCCTCGTACCCACTCGGATGCATCGCATTCCGAACAGTCGCCGACGGCCGACGCAACGGCGTCGAGGAGGGACGGGTTCGACCTGGTCCTGTGCCGGAGACGAGGAAGACACCGGATCCGAACCCGCTCGCTCCGATCCGCTGCGGCTGTTCAATCGATGGGGAGCGCGTCCTCGTCTCTCAGTCGGATCTCCCCGAAGCGATCGGGCTTCAGCCCCTCCATCCCGGTGTAGAAGTCACGGATCCGATCCATGTCGGCAACGAGATCGCCGCTCGGGAAGATGACCGGGCCGAAGCCACCGGTGCGGGTGCGTCGGTCGACGAACGCGCACACGATCGGCACGCCCGCCTGCTCGGCGATCCGGTAGAAGCCTGACTTCCAGTGCTCGGTGAGCGATCGGGTGCCCTCCGCCGGCACGACGAGGACCAGTCGATCCCTGCCGATGAACTCCTTCGCCAGCGACGTGACCATCCCGCCAGGAGCGCTGCGGTCGATCGGAACGCCACCGAGTCGGCGCATGATCGGCCCAGCTGGTCCACGGAACAACGACTGCTTGCCGAGCCAGGAGATCTTCACCCCGTTGACGCGAGCGAGGGCAAGCGTCAACGGGAAGTCCCAGTTGGAGGTGTGGGGCGCCGCGATCATCACGCAGCGGTCTGGGACGGGTTCCGGAGCGGGCGCAGCGGACCATCGCCAGAGCGCGAGCCAGAGCCGGGCAAGAAGGGTCATCCGGCGACGGTAGCGGAGCAGCGACCCGGCACTGACTCACGCACTGCTCCGAGGTTCTGCCTGGCGTCGCAAACGGATGCATCTGCGGATCCGGTCATCGGACTTCGGTGAGCATCCGGCCAGGTCGCACACGAGGGAATGTGTACCCGGCGGGGAGCGCTGCAGGTCGTCCTGGTGCTCGGGTTCGACTTCCCGGAGGTCGCCGTCAGCTCAGCATGGATGGATCGACGATCGCTTCGGCTTCGACCGACCCAGCGCGGTCGCCGTGTCGGCGGACAGTCGCGTCCGGTGTGGTCAGGTCGCCCGCGTTGCCGACGCGCGTCGACGTCACCCCGGGCAGGCTTCCGCAGCAGATCCCACCCCGGCCGCGACGATGACATGAACGCGGGATCCGCTCCGATGCCGGCGGCCCACACGCACCAGTTCCACGACAGCATCCCGAACGGTGCGCTGCTCATCGCCCCACCCGATCCCGGGCCGCGGCGAACACGGCGACGACCCCGGGCTTCATCGCTGCTTCACGACGGAACTCTGTCGGCTGCTTCGATGAACGACACATCCGAGCCTCCCTCCTCTGTGGTCTCCGCCCAGAATCCGGTGTCTGTGAAACCCTGGCAACTCCGGACAGATCAGCCAACAACCACGGAACTGGCCGACCCGCCAAGTAACGAACCGCGCACCGATCCCGACCGCCCCGACCCCGTCCGGGCCCGCCGCACGCCAGCTTCCGCGAGAGGCACCGCTGCTCAGCAGTCCCCCAGGTCGAAGAGCCGTCCGGCGATCCCGGCGATCCGTTCGGCGTGAGTGATTCGAGTCCGCCATTCTGCAGGGATGCCTGAGAGGCCCCAGCGAGCACCGGCGAGTTGGCCTGCGATGGCCGCGGTGGTGTCGGCATCGTCGCCCAGGTTGGCTGCGCGCAGGACGGCGTCGCGGAAGTCCGTCGCCCCGGCGACTGCCCACAGCGCTGCTTCGAGGGCGTCGACCACGTAGCCGGTGCCTCGGATCTCGGGCGGCTGCTTCGTTCGCCACGAGCCACGGGCGACCGCGTCGACTCGTTGGTCGAGTGGGCCGTACTGCCAGAAGTCGTCGTCCAGGACGTCCTCGACGACGATGCCCTGGATCAGCGCTGCGATCATCGCCGAATACAAGCGGCATGCGTCTAGGGGACGGGACGCTGGATGGGTCGTACGGCTGGATTCACCGCCGCGCTCGGCCGCCTCGGTCAGGTCGCCGTGCCAGCGGATCGGCACCGGTGCGAGGCGCATGAGCGAACCGTTGGCTGCACTCTCCTGGTCGACGTCGTCGTCGGTGACCGCACCGGTTCGCTCGAAGCGGACCAGCGCTGCCCTGGTCGTGCCGCCGATGTCGAAGCAGCGGCCGTTCGCGGACCAGTAGCCGTCCCTGAACCATGACACGTACCTGCGGAGTTGGTCGGCTGGGTCGAGGGCATCGAGGTCGAGGATCGATTCCGCCAAGCACATCGCCATCGAGGTGTCGTCGGTCCACTGGCCCGGCTCGAGACTGAACGGGCCTCCTCCGATCATGTCGTCGATCGGCGTGAACGTGCCGGGCCGCTTGAACTCGAGCGTGGTGCCCACCGCGTCGCCGACGGCGAGCCCGACGAGGGCACCCATCGCCTTGTCTCGTGACGTCATGACGGGTTCCCTGACAGCGTCAGCATGCCTAGAGACC
>JAFDWA010000137.1 GCA_018268735.1 Actinomycetota bacterium
CGCTGCAGGGCAGATCCCTGGCTCTCCGTCCGGGGCCGTCGAAACATCGCCACGATCCTGTGCCTCCCGAGGCAGTCGAGAGACCACCTCACATCGTCGTCGGTTGCATGGACACCCCTCGGTCCACGCCGTGAGCCGAATGTCGCTGAGTACGGTTCACCATGTCAACCACCAAGGTGGCCATCAACCGTCATGTGGTGTGCGAATCTCACGTCGAAGTTCTGCGCGCTGACCCAGTGCGATCACCACGACGACGCATCACGGTAGCCCAGACGGTCCCTCACCGACACGGCAATCATCCCCAGTCGGTGCACGGAGCAAACACACCGGTCACGAGCCCACACCTCGGCGGTGACGGTGGAGAGCAGGCCCGGAGCGCAACCGGCTCACCGCAGCCCGAGGGCGTTCACGATCTCCGTGACGGTCCCCGAGCGGTTCATGCAGTACAGGTGCAACCCCGGCGCGCCGCCGGCGATGAGCGCCTCGGCGAGCTCCACCGCCGCGTCGACCACGATCGCCTGGCGGTCCTCCGGGCTCGACGCGCCCTCGACCGCCGCGGCGAGCCGATCGGGGAACGTCGCCCCCGCCATCGTCGCCATCCGCTGCACGCCCTGCGGGTTCGTCAACGGCATGACGCCGGGAACGATCGGCTTGGTCACCCCCAACGCCGCGAGCTCGTCGACGAGGCGCAGGTAGTCGTCGGCGTCGAAGAAGAACTGCGTGACCGCGAAGTCGGCGAGCTCGATCTTGTGCGCCAGGTGGCGACGGTCACCAGCCCGCTCGGTCGACCGCGGGTGCAGCTCAGGGTGGGCCGCGACGCCGATCGAGAACCCATCGCCGTGGGAGCGCACGAGCTCGACCAGCTCCTCCGCGTAGGTGAAGTCGCCTCCGACCGGTGAGCCGTCGGCCGGCGGGTCACCCGCGAGGGCGAGGATGTCGAGCACGCCGTTCGCCCGGTAGTCCTCGAGCAGCTCGTCGAGCTCGCCGCGCGTGTGGCCCATGCATGTCAGGTGCGCCATCGCTGGGTAGCGCCGATCGCGGTTCAGGCCCACGACGAGGTCGCGCGTCCGACCACGGGTCTCGCGGTTGCCGGCCGCGCCGTAGGTCACCGACACGTAGGAGAGGTCGAGCGGCTCGAGTTCGTCGATGGTCTGCTCGAGCTGGACCATGCCCTCGTCGGTCTTGGGCGGGAAGAACTCGACGCTCAACGTCGGCCCAGCAGCGAGCAGGTCGCGGATCCGGGGGGCGCCGGTCGCGGTGTCGCCGGTCGCGGTGTCGCCGGTCGCGATCTCGTCAGTCATGACCCGCTCCCACCGTCGGACGAGCTCGGGTGCGCGGCTTCGGCCGCGTCGATCGTGTTCGCGAGCAGCATCGCCCGGGTCATCGGACCGACACCACCGAGACGCGGCGACAGGAAGCCCGCGACCTCGGCGACCTCGTCGGCGACGTCGGAGACGACCTTGCCCTCGGCGAAGCTGACACCCGCAGCGACCACCGCAGCGCCGGGGCGCACCATGTCGGCGGTGATCATGTGCGGCGAGCCCGCCGCCGCCACGACCACGTCAGCAGTGCGCGTGTAGGAGCCGATGTCGGCGACACCTGTGTGCACGACGGTCACCGCCGCGTTGGCGCCGTGCTTGAGCGTCATCAGGTTCGCGAGCGGACGACCGATCGTCAGGCCACGACCCACGATGACGACGTGGCGACCGGCGAGCGGCACGTCGTAGGCCTCGAGCAGCTGCACGATGCCGTTCGGGGTGCAGGCGACAGGAGCCGGCGCACCCATGACGAGCCGACCGAGGTTCACCGGGTGCAGACCATCCGCGTCCTTGTCGGGACGGACGGCGAGCACCGCCTCGTCGAAGTCGAGCCCCGGGGGGAACGGGTACTGGACGATGAACGCGTCGACCGACGTATCCGAGTTGAGCACCGCGACCGCGTCCAGCACCTCGCGCTGGGTCGCCGTCGCCGGGAGCCGGATGTCGGTCGATGTGATGCCGAGCGCTGCGCAATCGTCGTGCTTCATCGACACGTAGCGATGGCTCGGACCGTCATCACCGACGAGGATCGTGCCGAGCCCCGGCGTGACCCCGCGAGCGACCAGCGCGGCGATGCGGACCGCGAGGTCGTCCTTGATGCGCGCAGCGAGCGCCTCGCCGTCCATCGTCGTCGCCGTCATGCATCGAGATGGTAGGGGGCGACGCCCCGCTGTCCACAGCCGGGGTGCCGTTGCCGCTGTCGGTGCCCCGCCGTAGCATCGGAGGCGACTTCCCCTGTCGAGCAACGTGGCCAGAGCGAACGCAGACGCCACGAGCGAGCAAGGGAGTCCGAGCACATGGCGTTGAGCGAACGAAGCCGATCCGTCCTGTACCAGGGACTGGTCACGATCGTCGACGAGCAGGCGGTGCAGGAGATGATGTCGTACTTCCCGGCCCGGGATGTCGAGGAGCCCGTCACCAAGGAGTTCTTCCGCGCCGAGATGGCCCTGATGCGGACCGAGCTCGTCACCGAGATCGCCGGGCTGCGAACCGAGAGGGCGCAGATGGAGGGTCGCCTGGTCGACCGGATCAACCGGTCCATCGCGTGGAACGTCGGCACGATGATCGCACTCTCTGCTGTGCTGGTCGCGGCGCTCCGCTTCTGATCCGACGGCTTCGCTCACCTCGACTTCGATGCTGTTGCAGCGCGGCGTTAGCGTCTCGAGGGTGCCTTCACCCACGCCTCGTCCCGACTCGAGCCGCCGACGTCGCCGTATCGGCATCCTTGCTGCCGCTGCGGCGGCGTCGACCCTGATCCTGACCGCCTGCTCGGGGTCCAACGGGCGGCTCCTCGTCGTCGCCGACACCACCGGCGTCGATGCGACCACGGCCTCGACCGATGTCTGGGCAGTGGATCCCGGTGAGCAGCCCTCGAGCACCAACCGGGTCGCGAGCGAGGTCACCCGGCCGCTGTCGATCAACGTTGTGAACGACGACGGCACCATGGCACGCGACACGCTCGGCACGGCATGGAGCAACGCGACGTTGCTGTCGTTCCAGGATCTCCGGGGCCGGTCGCTCACGACCGTCGGGCACCCAGGATCCCGGTCAACGACCATCTCCGCCGACAACGGACCGCTCCAGACGAGCATCCTCCGTCGCGGCGTGTTCGTCGCGACCCAGGACAGATGCGTCCTCGCTCGCTCAGAAGCCGAGACCGAACGGGTCGGCAGCGGGCTCTGCCAGGTGAGCGAGGACGAGCGATGGGTCGTCGCGTGGCCGGCGCAGGGCGGGCGCCTGTCGATCCGCGACCTGCGAACCGGCAAGGTCAGGACGGTCGGCGGGACCACCGCCGATGCCGTCGCGCTCGGTCGCGGCACGAGCGTCCTCGCCGTCCAGGAGACCGCCGGCGGAAAGCAGGGGATCGTCGTGGACGCGACGACTGGCAAGGTGACCGGCCGGACGCCCGTCTTCCAGGAGATGCGCGCCATCCCCGTGACAGCGGAGTCGACCGGGTTCACCGCGCTTGCTGTCGGGTCGCTCGGAGCCAGTCCTACTGACGCTGACGCTGCAGCCGGTGAGACGCAGCTGCTCTGGATCGACACCTCGGCGAAGGTTCAGGTCGTCGACCGCGGAGCGCTCATGCTGCCGCTGCACACCGACACTGCGGTCACCTACGTCCGCCTCGGCAACGCACAGGCCGGGTCGGACTCGATCCGAAGGTGGGACTCCTCGAGCGGCTCGCGCACCGTGCTCCTGTCCGGTCGCGTCGGCGCTGCCGCTGCGGGCGCTGACGGCATCGTCGCCACACGTGACACCGAGCACGGCGTCGAGCTCTACCGGTCGAACACCCACGGCACGCTCGACCACGTCACGACCCTTCGGGTCGACGCGAGCCAGGGCAGCAACGTCGGACGCGTCCTCACCTCCGGTGACGCCACCTGGATGGAGATCTCTGTCGGCGGCACGATGGCGATCGCCCGCATCGACCTCGTCGGCAACGACAGCGCGGTGCCGATCCGGGGCTGGGCGCAGCTGAGCCTCGGCGGGCTCGACGCCGATGGCACCGCGCTCATCACCGGCTACCGCACGACGCAGAGCCAGCACTTGACCGTCGGCGTCGTGACGCCCTCCGGCAACCGGTACGCGGAACGCATCACGGCGAACGCCGACGGATTGAACCTCATCCACGACGGCGTCATCTACGTGACCGACCGGGCCGACGACGGCACGCTGAGGGTTCGATCGGTTCGTGCCCAGGGCCGTCCAGCGCCCACGTTGCTGTACCGGGGGCTCAGTGTCGGTGGAGCGACCTGGCCGACCGACAACGGAGCAACCGTCTCCACGTTGATCTCCCGGCAGGCGGTGATGCAGGCGCAACGCCCCGCCAGCAGCTCCGGCGCCGGCAGCTCCGATGCCGGCAGCTCCGATGCCGGCAGCTCCGGGACCCCCTGAGCCGCTGAGCCTCCGCCCCGGACCGGGACACCCTGACAGCCCGACGTGCTCCGTCAGTGCTTGAAGTGGCGCTCGCCGGTCATCACCATCGCGAGCCCGCGTTCGTTCGCTGCATCGACGACCTCCTCGTCACGGATCGACCCACCGGGTTGGATCACCGAGGTCACGCCCTGGTCGGCAACCGCGTCGAGTCCGTCGCGGAACGGGAAGAAGGCGTCGCTCGCCCCCGCTCCCCCGTCGGCCCGACCGTCCGCCTTGCGCCCTGCGATCTGCGCGGCGTCGACCCTGCTCTGCTGACCTGCACCGATCCCGAACGCCTGGCCGTCCTTGACCAGCACGATCGTGTTCGACGTCACCCGCGCTGCGAGCCGCCATGCGAGCTCGAGGTCACGCCACTCCTGATCGCTCGGCCGGCGCTCGGTGACCACCTGCCACGCGGTCCGGTCCACGGTGACGACGTCGCGGGTCTGCACGAGCAGCCCGCCGTCGACGCTGCGCACGTCCAGGGGCGGGACCGTCGGTGACGGCGCGGTGAGGATGCGGAGGTTGCGCTTCTCCATCAGGACGAGCAGCGCGTCGTCGTCGTAGCCGGGGGCGACGATCACCTCGGTGAACACCGAGGCGAGCGCCCGTGCCATCTCGACGGGGACCGTGCGGTTGACCGCGACGATCCCACCGAACGCGGAGGTCGGGTCGCACTCGTGGGCACGGAGGTAGGCCGTGGTGATGTCCTCGGCGACGGCCGCGCCACAGGGGTTCGCGTGCTTGATGATCACCGCCGCTGGGTCATCGCCGAGCGAGTGGACCAGACGCCACGCGGCGTCGGCGTCGTAGACGTTGAGGTACGACATCTCCTTGCCACCGTGCTGGACCGCGCGATCCCAGCAGCTGTCGCCACGGAAGGAGTAGCGGGCGCCGACCTGATGCGGGTTCTCGCCGTAGCGAAGCGTCTGCGCGAGCGTCGCCGAGAGGTGCAGCGTCGGCGGCAGCGGAGCATGCGCCTCTGGAAGCGGCGGCTGCTCGCCGGGGCCGCCGACATCGAACCACTCGACGATCGCGCTGTCGTATGCGGCGGTGTGCGCGAACGCGTCGCGTGCGAGGCGACGGCGCGTCT
>JAFDWA010000138.1 GCA_018268735.1 Actinomycetota bacterium
CGGCCTGCACCTCCCCGAGGAGGTCGGCGGGTCCGGCTACGGGCTCGATGAGCTGGTGGTCGTCGTCGAGGAGACCGGACGCGCGCTGCTACCCGGGCCGTTCGTTCCGACCGTGATCGCATCG
This sequence comes from Actinomycetota bacterium, assembly GCA_018268735.1. Taxonomy (GTDB): domain Bacteria; phylum Actinomycetota; class Acidimicrobiia; order Acidimicrobiales; family Microtrichaceae; genus Dermatobacter. The sequence goes on from JAFDWA010000138.1 coordinate 125, forward strand.
GCGACCGTCGACGCCACAGGCAGCAGCGAGCAGCGAGCACGCCTGCTCCCCGGTCTGGCCGACGGCTCGCTCACCGCGGCCATCGCGTTCGACGGCGACCTCACCGTCTCCGGCGACGCAGCGTCGGGGTCGGTCCGCACCGCGCTCTGCGGTGGGGTGGCGGACCTGCTGCTCGTCCCCATCGGCGACGACGTCGCGGTGATCACCTTGCGGGAGGATGCCGAGACGGCGACCGGGGTGTCAGTCGAGGTGCCGATCAACCTGGACCCGACCCGACGTTCGGCCCGCCTCACCCTCGACGGAGCAGCAGCGGACCTGCTCGTCGGTGCCCGCCAGGCGCTGCTCGACCACATCCGACTGCTGTTCGCTGCCGAGGCGGTCGGCATCGCACGCGAGTGCACGGAGCAGGCCGCGGCGTACGCGAAGGAACGTCAGCAGTTCGGTCGTCCGATCGCCATGTTCCAGGCGGTCAAGCACCACTGCGCCAACATGCTGGTCGCGACCGAGCTCGCCACCGGTGCGGTGTGGGATGCGGCGCGGACCGAGGCCGGCACCGACGAGCTCTCGGCCGCCGCCGCTGCTGCTGCGACGCTCGCGATCCCCGCCGCGGACCTGTGCGCACAGCTCAACATCCAGGTGCACGGCGGCATCGGCTTCACCTGGGAGCACGACGCGCACATGTTCCTGCGACGTGCGACCGCCGTCGAGCGCATCGTGTCGGCCGAGCAGGCCGCTGCACAGCTGACCGACCTGCATCGCGCCGGCGTTCGCCGCAGCGTCACGATCGAGCTGCCGCCCGAGGCGGAGGCGTTCCGCGACGAGGTGCGCGGGCTCGCCGAGCGCATCAAGGAACTGCCCGCGAACGAGCAGCGAGCCGAGCTGATCGACTCCGGGTACGCGATGGCGCACTGGCCGAAGCCGTGGGGACGTGACGCCGGTGCCGTCGAGCAGATCGTGATCCAACAGGAGCTGGACGCTGCAGGCGTCAAGAAGCCCGCCTACGGCATCACCGGGTGGGTGATCCTGACGCTGATCCAGTACGCGACGGCAGACCAGATCGCCCGTTGGGTGCGCCCAGCACTCGACCAGGAGGTGATCTGGTGCCAGCTGTTCAGCGAGCCGGATGCAGGATCTGACGCTGCGGGGATCACGACGAAGGCGACCCGCGTCGACGGCGGGTGGCTCATCAACGGGCAGAAGGTCTGGACCAGCGGCGCGCATGTCGCGGGGTTCGGCTTCGCGACGGTTCGCACCAACCCCGACGTCCCCAAGCACGAGGGCATCACCGTCGTGGTGATCGACATGCACGCCGACGGTGTCGAGGTGCGGCCGTTGAAGATGCCGATGGGCGTGTCGGAGTTCAACGAGGTCTTCTTCACCGACGTGTTCGTCCCAGACGACGACGTGGTGGGACCGGTCGACGGCGGCTGGACCGTCGCGCGGGCGACGCTCGGCAACGAGAGCGTGAGCATCGGTGGCGGCGAGGGCGGCATGGCGGTCCCCGCCGAGGTGCTCGTCGAGGCGCTCGACGCCAACCCCGACCACCTGGCCGGCGGCACCGAGCGGGTGGGTCGCTACGCGGCGAGCACCCGGGCGTGCGACATCCTCAACCTGCGCAGCGCGCACCGCGCGGTCGCCGGTGCGGCACCTGGGCCGGAGGGGGCGATCACCAAGCTCGTGCTGTCGGAGAACCTGGCGGAGGCCGCCGCGGTGCTCAACGCCCTCAACCCGGACGCCGCCTATCTGGAAGGTGCCGGCATGTTCTCCGGCAGCCTCGTCCTGTGGCACCGGGGCATGTCGATCGCGGGTGGCACGTCGGAGATCAAGCGGAACCAGATCGGCGAGCGCATCCTGGGGCTTCCCCGCGACCCGCTCATCAAGTGACCCCGACTCAGGCGCGATCCGGTTCGCCGAGGCGGACGACGACGACGCCCGCCAGGAGGATCGCGGCGCCGACGAACTGGATCGCGAGCGGCACCTGGCCGAGCAGCCACCACGCGAACGCGGTGGCCGCGACCACCTCGATCAGTGCGACGAACGACGCGAGCCGTGAGCCGAGGCGTCGGCCTGCCTCGATGCCGCTCACGTAGGCGAGCGCCGCAGACACGAGACCGAGCAGGAGCACCGGCACCCACCACGGGACGGTGAACGGCTCGAACGCGACATCCGCGCCCGAGGCGTCCATCGGCAGCAGGCCGGTGACCGCAGCGACGCCGAGCACGACCGCACCGACCACGAGCCCCGACGACGCGAGCGTGATCGGCGGCAACCCGGTCGTCGTGTCGGCCGACATCACGAAGTACGCGGCTGCGCCGACCATGGCGCCGAGCGCCCACAGCACCCCGATCGGATCGAGGCCGCCGCCCTTGGGCTCGGCGCCGATGAGGTCCAACAGCAGCACCAGCCCGACCGCTGCGATCAACGCGCCCACCACCGTCGCCCGGGTCGGACGCTGGGAATGCGTCGCCCACATCCAACCGACGACCGCAACCGGCGCCGTGTACTCGATGAGCAGCGCGACCCCGACCGGGAGGCGGGCGACGGCGTAGAAGTAGCAGAGCTGCGAACCGGTGACGGCGAGCACCCCGTAGACCAGGATCGTGCGGCCGTTGCGGACCAGCACGCTGATCCGCCCGTCGATCGCACGCATGCCGGGACCGATCAGCACGATTGCTGCGATCGCGATGCGGGCAGCGACGGCGGCACCAGCGGACCAACCGGCGGTGTACAGCCCGGCGGCCATGGTGCCGGCGAGCCCGAAGGAGACCGCCGAGGTCAGTGCGAACAGCAGTCCGCGTCGGACGTCGTCACCGGGGGCTTCGACGCTGTCGACGGTCGGGCCCGAGGAGGCGATCTCGTCACGCACCGGCAGTGGAAGGTGGTTCGGCGATCCGCATGTCCCCAGGCTGTCGCGGCCGACCGCAGTCGCACCAACCGGATCCCCACCCTCGACGCTCCCCTCCCGAGCTCGGCACGACTCACGTCGAACATCGACGTGCGACGTTCTCGGCACAGGCTCGGCGCGGCCCTCAGAAGCGCTATCGCAGCGGGTTCCTCCATCGCAGGCCGTCGTACCGGGCGAAGTCGCCGTCGGCGGAGAGCAGCTCCAGGCCCCACTCGATCGCCAGCGCGGCGAGGTGCGCGTCGGTCGTGTGGTTCGCCGGCGCAGGCGTGTCGACCAGGAGCCGACCCAGGATCGTGGCATGACGATCGGTCGGCGACGGGACCTGCACGTTCGGGCGGTCGAGCCAGGTCTGCACCAACTCCCAGGCCTGTCCGATGCTCAACGGGCGCTCCAGCACGCGTGGATGGGTGGAGATCCGACAGAACGCCAGCGTCGTCGGCCACGGGATGGCGACCACGGGTGTTCCGCTCAGGGTCTCGGCAAGCCATGATCTCGCCGGTTCGTGGTGCTCGAACTGCCGGTGATGCGCCCACACGAGCAGGTTCGCGTCGAGCAGCACGGCATTGGAACCGTCAGGCATCGGCGATGAGGTCGAGGACCTCGGCGATGTCGGTCACGTCCATCAGCGGACGCCCGGTGTCGACGACGGGTGGGATGTACGGCGTCACCGCAGCAGCAGCCCTCTTCTGCTCATCAGCGAGGATCCCTGCCCGGATGAGGTCGTTCGCCACTCGCGAGAGCGACCGCCCACCTCGTGACGCCTCGTGGTTCAGCCGTGCAACGACATCGTCATCGAGGTTGAGCGTCGTGCGCATCGACTTGCATCATACCTGACGCGTTCCACCCACGAGGTGCATCGGCTTGGGGGTCACGGACCGCTGTTGGTTAGCCTCGGTCCCCGATGAACCCCACCGGCGACCCCGAGACCGACGAGCGAATGGAGCAGGTGTACGCCGCGGTGATCGACCGCAACCCCGGCGAACCGGAGTTCCACCAGGCCGTCCACGAGGTGCTCTCGTCCATCGGCCCGGTGCTGCGCAAGCACCCGGAGCTGGCCGAGCACAAGATCATCGAGCGCATCTGCGAGCCGGAACGCCAGATCATCTTCCGGGTGCCGTGGGCCGACGACGCCGGCGAGATCCAGATCAACCGCGGCTACCGCGTCGAGTACAACAGCGCACTCGGCCCGTACAAGGGCGGACTGCGGTTCCACCCGTCGGTGAACCTCAGCATCGTGAAGTTCCTCGGCTTCGAGCAGACCTTCAAGAACGCCCTGACGATGATGCCGATCGGTGGCGGCAAGGGCGGCGCGAACTTCGACCCCAAGGGTCGCAGCGACGCCGAGATCATGCGGTTCTGCCAGAGCTTCATGACCGAGCTGTACCGCCACCTCGGCGAGTACACCGACGTCCCCGCCGGCGACATCGGCGTCGGCACCCGCGAGATCGGCTACCTGTTCGGCCAGTACAAGCGCATCACGAACCGCTACGAATCCGGCGTGCTCACCGGCAAGGGCATCACCTGGGGTGGAGCGCTCGTCCGTCCCGAGGCGACCGGCTACGGCGCGGCCTTCTTCGCGCAGGAGATGCTGCAGGCACGCGGCGACAGCCTCGACGGCAAGACCTGCGTCGTGTCGGGATCCGGGAACGTCGCGATCTACGCGATCGAGAAGCTCCACCAGCTCGGCGGCATCGCGATCGCCTGCTCGGACTCCCAGGGATACGTCGTCGACGAGACCGGCATCGACCTCGAGACGCTCAAGGAGATCAAGCTCGACGCGCGGGGGCGCATCCGCGACTACGTCGAGCGGCGGCCCAGCGCGAAGTTCGTCGAAGGCGGCTGCATCTGGGACGTGCCGTGCCAGGTGGCGGCACCGTGCGCGACGCAGAACGAGCTCGACGGGGCTGCCGCCGCGACGCTCGTCCGCAACGGCGTGGTCGCCGTCGTGGAGGGCGCGAACATGCCCGCGACGCCCGATGCGGTGGCGTCGTTCCTCGAGCACAAGGTCGCGTTCGGTCCCGGCAAGGCCGCCAACGCCGGCGGCGTCGCGACCTCTGCGCTCGAGATGCAGCAGAACGCGAGCCGTGACTCGTGGAGCTTCGAGTACACCGAGCAGCGCCTCGCCCAGATCATGGCGGGCATCCACGAGGCCTGCTACGAGACCGCCGAGGAGTACGGCTCGCCGGGCAACTACGTCGTCGGCGCCAACATCGCCGGGTTCCTCCGGGTGAGCCAGGCGATGACGGCACTCGGCCTCATCTGAGGTCGGCCTCATCCGAGGTCGGCGGCGACCTCCTCACGCATCTCGCGCTTGAGGAACTTGCCGGCAGCGTTGCGCGGCAACGGCTCCTCGGTGATGCGCAGACGGGTCGGGACCTTGAAGGCCGCCAACCGTCGGCCGACGTGCGCGAGCAGGTCCGCCTCGCTGACAGCCGCACCGTCGCGCAGCCGGACGACCGCGGCGACCTCCTCGCCGAGCCG
>JAFDWA010000139.1 GCA_018268735.1 Actinomycetota bacterium
GCAGCTCGGCCGCGACCTCGTGCGCGTAGTCGTCGTGCGCGTCCGCGACCGGCAGCACCTTGGCCTGCACCGGCGCCAACCAGGCTGGGAACGCCCCCGCGTAGTGCTCCAGCAGCACGGCGAAGAAGCGCTCGACCGAACCGAACAGGGCCCGGTGGATCATCACCGGGAGGTGCTTGTCGCCGTCCGCTCCGATGTAGCTGAGGTCGAAGCGCTGCGGCAGCATCAAGTCGACCTGGATCGTCGACATCTGCCACGACCGTCCGATCGCGTCGCGGGCCTGCACCGAGATCTTCGGCGCGTAGAACGCGCCGCCGCCGGGGTCCATGACGAGCTCCAGGTCCTTGCCGGACGCCGCGACCCGCAGGGCCTCGGTCGCCTCCTCCCACTCGGCGTCGGAGCCGATCGCCTTCTCCTCGGGCTTGGTCGACAGCTCCAGGTAGAAGTCGTCGAGGCCGTAGTCGCGCAGCAGGTCCAGCACGAAGTCGAGCAGCGAGGAGATCTCGTCGCCCATCTTCTCCTTGGTCGTGAAGATGTGGGCGTCGTCCTGGGCGAAGCCCCGGGCCCGGGTCAGGCCGTGGACCACACCGGACTTCTCGTAGCGGTACACCGTGCCGAACTCGAACATCCGCAGCGGCAGGTCGCGGTAGGAGCGCGTCCGGGACCGGTAGATGAGGATGTGGAACGGGCAGTTCATGGGCTTGAGGTAGTACTCGGTGCCCGTCCCGCCGGCGCCCGGGTCGAGCTCCATCGGCGGGTACATGCCGTCCGCATACCACTCGAGGTGACCGGAGGTCTGGAACAGCTCGCCCTTGGTGATGTGCGGCGAGTACACGAAGTCGTAGCCCGCCTCCTCGTGGCGTTGGCGCGAGTAGTCCTCCATCAGACGACGCACGATGCCGCCCTTCGGGTGGAACACCGCGAGGCCCGATCCGACCTCGTCGGGGAAGCTGAACAGGTCGAGCTCGACGCCGAGGCGCCGGTGGTCGCGCTTCTGCGCCTCCTCCAGCCGGTGCAGGTGCTCCTTCAACTGGGCGTCGGTGGCCCAGGCGGTGCCGTAGATGCGCTGCAGCATCGGGTTCGCCTCGCTGCCCCGGAAGTACGCGCCCGCGACGCGCATCAGCTGGAAGTGGCCGAGCCTGCCGGTCGACGGGACGTGAGGGCCGCGGCACATGTCCACGAACCCGGGCGTGTTGCGATAGAAGCTGATCGTCGAGCCGCCGACCACGTCCGCCGCGAGCTCGTCGGCCACTGCGTCGTCGCTGCCGTCCCCGTCGCCCGCTGCGGCAGCGGCGAGGTCCATGAACGTCCGCTTGTAGGGGTGCTCGGCCATGAGCGCTCGGGCCTCGTCGACGGGGAGCTCGAAGCGCTCGAAGGGCTGGTTGGCCGAGATGATCCGACGCATCTCGGCGTCGATGCGCTCGAGGTCCTCCTCGGAGAACGTGGCGCCGTCGGGCAGCTCGAAGTCGTAGTAGAAGCCGTCCGCGATGGCGGGTCCGCCGGCGAAGGTGGCACCGGGCCACAGCTCGAGCACCGCCTGGGCCAGCACGTGCGCGGTCGAGTGGCGCAGGTGCTCGAGTGCGGCGTCGTCTTTGACGGTGACGATGCGCACGACGTCGCCGTCGTGCAGCGGGGCGGTCAGGTCGGTCGGTTCCCCGTCCACCTCGACGACCACGGCGTCCTTGGCGAGCCGCTTGCCGATCGACGCGGCCAGGTCGGTGCCGGTGGCGCCCTCGGGGAGGGTGCGCTCGGAACCGTCGGGCAACGTGATGGCGATGTTCGACATGGCCCGCAGGCTATCGGCGGGCTCCGATCGCCCCGAACCGGGTTCCGGGCTCCGAGGAGCCCGCGTCCGCTCGTGTCGCCCCGGGCGGATGGATCTGCCCTGCCGCTCCGGGTCAGGGGCCGAGGACGACCGCGGCCAGGCTCGGCTCCCGCCGCGGGACCACGACCGGTCGGCCCAGGATCGACGCGTCGACCGGGTGCTGGATCTCCGACGGCGGCGTCGGCCACGCCGTGGTGGCACCGGTCCCGAGGTCGTAGGCGACGCCGTCGGTCCCGGCCAGGTTCCACAGCACCGCGACCGGCGGGAGCGAGTAGGTGGGCAGCGTGCCGGCCATCAGCGAGACACCGGCGTCGAACACCGGGGGCGGGCCGGCGGCCTGGCGCACCCACGTAGCCCCTCCGTGGGCGGCGACGAACACCCCGACATCGGCCGGATCCGCGGCGGGCGCAGCACCGGGGAGGCCCTGGCCCGAGGTGAACGCCACCGTCGACGTGGCAGTGCACGACACGCCGAGGCGGGGGACGCCGCGCCCGCCCACAAGCGGCTGCGTGGGTGCCGACCAGGTCCTGGTCTCGTCCTGCCACGTCGCCGCCCGGAGGTGGGCGTATCGCTCGCCGGACCCCCACCCGCTGTTGTCCTTGGGCGACCAGGTCGTGCCGTCGTGGGTGACGTCCACCGTCACCACGCTGACCGCTCCTCCGGCCCGACACGCGCCGAGCAACTTCTCGAACGGCGGCGCGTCGACCGGGACCCACTGCTCCGAGCCGTTCGGCAGGAACGACCAGGCCCGCTGCGGAACGGGGACCGCGACGCGGGCCGAGGGCAGCGCGGCGAGCACCCCGGTGGAGGTGGCGAACAGGTCGGCATCGACCGGGCCAGGCGGTCCGTTCGGAGCCGCGGGTGGAGGCGGATTCTCCAGACCCGTCCAACGTCCCGTGCCCAGGTCGAGCCGGGCGGTCTGTCGCGGACCCAGGGCGCAGTCGGGGCCGGAGCTGTCGAAGGTCTTGGTGCCGAGCTGGCACGAGAACCCGCTGAGGACGACGGAGTCACCGGTCACCGCCGCGACCAGGTAGCCGGTGGGGTGATCGAACGGAGGCCGAGGGTAGGAGCGCCACGAGAACGTCCCGGCATCGAGCACGGCCACGTCGTCGGAGGGTCGCTCCATGCCGGAGCCGGTGAACTCCGTGCCGCCGACGACGACCAGGTCGTCGCCGTGGTTGCCGACGAACACCGGCATCCCGTCGATCGGCGGGGCAGGCAGGTCGAGAACCGGCGAGGCGCCGGCGACCACGGCGGCTCGGGCTTCGGTGGCTGCGGGTGTGGTGACCGACGTGGGATCACCGGACCCCGCGCCCTGCTCCTCACCGCAGGCGGTGGCCGGGACGAGCAGCAGTGCGACGACGGCAGCCGTCGAGGTGGCGGTCCGATGGTGTGACCGCCGACGAGTCACGGGCCGCGTCCGGGTGAGGCCGCCGGGCTCAGGCGCCGGTGAGGGCGAGGTCGTCGTCGAGCTCGAGCGGACGTGCCCGCAGCACCGCCGTCGATGACCGGCGTTCGACCCCGTCGGAGTCGAACGACACCTCGGTCGGTCCCGCCGCGGCGGACGCGACGACGACCCGCTGTCGCTGGGGCACCGCGGTGCCGTCGAGCGCAGCGGCCGGCTGCGCCGGTCGGGCATGGGGCCGGTCGATCGGGATGACCGGTGCGACCGGCTGCTCGACCTCTGACGCGGCAGGCGCCGCCGGCACCGGCGGCGTCGGGACCGTCGCCGCCTTCGACGGCTTCGTCGCGTACATGTCGACGTAGGTCTGACCCGACAGGTTGCGGATCTCGTACATCACCTCGTCCACGATCTGGCGCAGCACCATCCGATCATCGGCTCGATCGAGGTAGCGGTCGACGCTGATCGGACGCCCGAACCGGATGTGGACCCGACGGAACACGTTCGGCAGCTTCGCGTCGGCCGGCTGCACCTGATCGGTGCCGATGATGCCCACCGGGATGATCGGTGCACGGGTCCGCAGCGCCAGGCGCGCCACTCCCGTGTGGCCCTTGTGGAGGCGACCGTCGCGTGCGCGGGTCCCCTCCGGGTAGATGCCGAACAGCTCACCGTCGTCGAGGCAGCAGGCTGCGGCGTCGAGCGCTGCCTGCGCAGCGTTGCCGCCGGCACGGTCGATCGGGATCATGCCGATCGCCGGGAAGATCCACTTCGTCTTCCAGTCGTCCATGTACTCGGCCTTGCCGACATAGGTGACACGGCGTGGCAGGACCAGCGGCACGAAGAAGGAGTCGAGCACCGAGATGTGGTTCGGGGCGACGATGGCGCCGCCGGTCGCCGGGATGTTCTCGAGCCCCTCGACGGTCACCTTCCAGAAGAAGCGGAACGGTGGTGTGAGCACGACGCGCGCGAGCGATTGGATCTGCCCAGCGTCTCGCTTGCGTCGCTCGGTGGCCAAGATCTTCCCTCTCTCCAGGCGTCTCGAAGTGGTGTCGATCCTAGCCATGGACGAGCGCGTGACATCGGAGCTATCCGGTGGAGTTCTTCAGCTTCGCGAGCGGTTCATTGCCGGAATTGCACCGAACGTCATTCAGGTTCTGGCTGCGCGATCGCACGGTCGGTCCACACCCCGAGCAGGGCAGCAGCTTCCGAGACGCCGACCCCCCGGGCTGCCGCTGCGTCGATCGCCGCGACCGCTCCAGGAGTGTCCAGGTCCGAGTCGAGCGCGGCCCGCACCTCGTCCAGTGCGCCGGATCCCTCGCCGGCAGCGACCCATCGACGGAGTCGTACGTCGGCCTCGGGCATCAGATCGCCACGCCACTCCCAGCTGTCGCGGTAGTGGTGTCCGATGCAGGCGAGGCGGATCGCCCGCGGGTCCCAGAGCATCGCGAGGTCCGACACGAACACGAGGTTGCCGAGCGACTTCGACATCTTCTCGCCGTCCATGCGCACCATCGCCTGGTGCATCCAGTGGCGCACCAGCGGGTCCCCGGTCGCGGCCTCCGACTGGGCCGCCTCGCACTCGTGGTGCGGGAAGATCAGGTCGCTGCCGCCGCCGTGGAGGTCGATCGTCGTGCCGAGCTCGCGCAGACACAGCGCCGAGCACTCGATGTGCCAGCCCGGCCGGCCCGGTCCCCACAGCGAGTCCCACGACGGCTCGTCGGGCATCGACGGCTGCCAGAGCACGAAGTCGAGCGGGTCGCGCTTGTTCGGATCCTCGACGTTGCCGCCGCGTTCGGCCGCGAGCTCGAGCATCTGCTCCCGGCTGAAGTGGCTGATCTGGCCGAACTTGGGGAAGTTCGCGACCTCGAAGTACACCGCGCCGCCCGCCTGGTACGCGAAGCCCTGGTCGAGCACCATGCCGATGAAGCCACGGATGTCGGGGATCGCGGAGGTCGCCCTCGGCTCGGACCACGCCGGGAGCATCCCGAGGCGCTCCATGTCGGCATCGAAGCGGGCCAGCTCCGCTGCGGCCAGGTCGAGGTAGTGCACGCCGAGCTCGCGGGCCTTGGGCAGGATGCTGTCGTCGACGTCGGTGATGTTGCGGACGCATCGCGTCTCGTGGCCCTCGTCCCGGAGGCGGCGCTGCAGGACGTCGTAGGTGAGGTAGGTCGCCGCGTGGCCGAGGTGCGTCGAGTCGTACGGCGTGATCCCGCAGGTGTACATGGTGACGACACGGTCGGCCGGCTCGAACGGGACGATCGCCTCGCGGGCGGTGT
>JAFDWA010000013.1 GCA_018268735.1 Actinomycetota bacterium
CAAGACCCGATCGAGCCTGCGCTTCGGCTCACCGTTCGAGGCGGTCGGCCACGACAAGCAGCGTCGCATCCGCCGCCTCGCGATGACCTGGCTCGCGGTCCACCGAGCCCGGGCGCACCACCTGCGCTTCGACGTGGTCGCGGTCACCGGCGGTCGCATCGAGGTGCTCGAGGCGGCGTTCTGAACCGGAGCGTCGATGCACCCCTCAGCGGCGTGGAGCACGCGTGAGGCGGCGTTCCCAGCATCCCCGGTGCCAGTGGCGGCGAAGGTCGGGGGCGTCGCGCGGCACTGCGACGACGTGGCCCGTCCGCGGCGGGATGTCGCGGTTGCAGCCGGGGCACACGTAGCGCTTGGCGGCCTCGTAGGGCTGGATGCGTCGGACGTCGCAGTCGGCGGTGGCGGTGTAGTCGCGCACGGTGCCGCTCAGCCGAGCAGAGCCCAGACGAGGACCCCCGCAGCCACGAGCAGCGCCGCGCCGACGTAGAGGTAGTCCCAGTTCGATCGACGGTGCTGTCGGTGCGGGTTCATGCCCATGCCCGATCTTCGCGCTCCGCGCCCGATCCGGCTGCGACGACGCGGCGGCACCGGCGCACGGCCGGGGCGGAGCAGGGCGGCGCGGGGGAGCGGGGGGAGCGGTCCCCCCGGCCGTCGCCGGGCGACGTCCCGCAGCGGCACCTAAGGTGGCCGCACCGGCCGCTTCGGTCGGGATCGCAGCCCGGCGCTGCCCGCCGTGTCCAGGACGACACGGCCCGATCCGGGCGCTCGGGCCCGGACGCTCTCGGGGAGTCGCCTGTGCTCGCGTCCGTCACCTCCGCAACCCTGCTCGGCGTACGAGGCCACCTCGTCACCGTGGAGGCGCACGTCTCGAGCGGTCTTCCCGGCTTCACGATCGTGGGGCTCCCGGATGCGTCGTGTCGCGAGTCCCGTGATCGAGTGCGGGCCGCCCTGCTGTCATCGGGTCACGAGTGGCGTCAGCAGCGCGTCACGGTGAACCTGGCCCCGACGAACCTGCGCAAGGTGGGCGCTGGGCTCGACCTGGCGATCGCGCTCGCCCTGCTCGCTGCGACGGAGCAGATCGACGCCGAGGTGCTGCGGGACCGGGCGTTCGTCGCCGAGCTCGGCCTCGACGGCGGACTTCGCCACGTCGTCGGGATGCTGCCGCTGTGCGAGGCGGTCGGCGCAGCGCGTCCGGTCGTCGCCATCGACGACGTCGCCGAGGCGTCGCTCGTGCGTCGCGACGCGCAGGGTGCTCGGACCCTGCGTGGCCTCGTCGCTGCCCTGGCGGGTGAGGAGCCGTGGCCGGACCCGCCGCCTCGGCACCGGCGCCTCGACGCACCGGCCGAGCCCGACCTCGCCGACGTGCAGGGACAGACCGTGGCCCGACTCGCGCTCGAGGTCGCTGCCGCGGGTGGTCACCACCTGCTGATGGTGGGACCACCGGGGGCGGGCAAGACCATGCTCGCCGAGCGTCTGCCCGGGCTGCTGCCCGACCTCGACGACGCTGCCGCGCTCGAGGTGTCTCGAGTCCACTCGGCGGCGGGGGCGCTGCAGGAGGTCGAGGGCCTCGTGCGTCGCCCCCCGATGCGCGCGCCGCACCACACCGCGTCGATGGTCGCGCTCGTCGGCGGTGGCTCCTCGGTGCTGCGGCCCGGTGAGATCTCCCTCGCGTCCGGCGGCGTGCTGTTCCTCGACGAGCTGGGGGAGTTCCCCGCGTCGCACCTCGATGCGCTGCGCCAGCCGCTCGAGTCGGGCGTGGTCCGCGTCGCCCGAGCCCACGTGGGTGCCACCCTGCCGGCACGGTTCCTCCTCGTCGGCGCGACGAACCCCTGTCCATGTGGGGCCGGACCGCTGGGGCCGTGCCGTTGCAGCCCGGCGCAGGTCCAGCGCTACCTCCGCCGGCTGTCGGGCCCGCTCCTCGACCGCTTCGACCTCGGCCTGTGGGTCGACCCACCACCTGCAGCCGACGTGCTCGGCGCCGGCTCCCGCGGGGAGTCGAGTGCGCTGGTCCGCGGGCGGGTGGCACGCGCACGCGCGAAGGCGAACGCCCGGGGCGTGCAGGCCAACCGCCAACTCCGTGGCGAGCTCCTGGAGCGCGCAGCTCCGCTGTCGGCGCAAGCCCTCGACCTGCTGCGCGAGCGGATCGCCGACGGTCGCCTCACGATGCGCGGTGCACAGCGGGTCCGGGCCGTCACCCTGACCTTGATGGACCTCGACGGGGTCGACGGTGTGCTGGAGGTCGACCACGTGCAGGTCGCGCTGTCGCTGCGGTCCCACGGCGCCGCCCTGGGGGTGGCGGCGTGAGCCGCGTGGACCGGCGCGAGGACAGCACCGTGGAGCGCACAGCGACGCCGCTGCCGCACGAGGCGTACCTCGGGGCGCTCGCGTCGCTGCCGATGCTGGGCTCGACGTCGTTGCGACACCTCCTGGCACAGGGGAGTCCGCTCGAGGTGTGGGATCGGATCGAACGCGGACGGATCAGCCGCTCCCTGCTGGAGGCCCTGCCGCAGCAGGTGCGCGCTGCGGCACGCACCTGGCCCGCAGCAGCTGCCGACATCGACCCGGACCGCTTGTGGCGTCGTTGGAGCGCCGCCGGCATCGGCGTGGTGTCGCTCGGCGCCCCCGCCTATCCACCCTGCCTCGTGTCGGATCCGGATCCCCCCGTCCTCCTGTTCCATCGAGGTGATCCCGACGTCCTCGCCGCGCCCCGCGTCGCGGTGATCGGGACCCGGAGGGCGACGACCTACGGTCGCCGTGTCGCCGCCGAGCTCGGCAGGGACCTGGCTGCTGCCGGGGTCTGCGTGGTGTCTGGGCTCGCGCTCGGCATCGATGCAGCAGCGCACCGTGGCTCGCTGGGTCCCCGTGCAGCGGCCGGCCCGGCGGCGGTCGTCGGTGGTGGCGTCGACGCACCTGGTCCCGTCGCCAACGCCGATCTCGCCCGTGAGGTGATCGCCCGGGGCGTGGTGCTCTCGGAGGTGCCGCCTCGAACGGCGCCAGCCCCGTGGCGCTTCCCGGTGCGCAACCGGATCCTCGCCGGCCTCGCGCAGGTCGTCGTCGTGGTCGAGTCCGCTGCGACCGGCGGCTCGCTGTCGACGGTGGAGCAGGCGCAGCTCCGGGATCGGGCGGTGCTGGCCGTGCCCGGGCCGGTCGGCGGTGGCGCGTCGGAGGGAACGAACCGCCTGATCGCTGACGGCGCAGGGGTGTGCACCGGGGTGGAGGACGTCCTCGTGGCGCTCGGCCTCGGCGGCGCGGGGGTTGTCGCGACGGATGCCGCTGTCGAACCTCGGGAGGCGCCGCGGGGCGACGCGGCGCTCGTGCTCCACGCGATCGGCCACATGCCGACCTCGGTCGAGGCGCTCGCACGGGACACCGGCCTCGACGTCGTGCGGCTGTCCGCTGCGCTGGGTGAGCTCGAACGCGGTCGATGGGCCGAGCGGAGAGGACCGTTCGTCGAGCGCATCGCCCGCACGGGCAGTGGAGGACCTCCCCGGTGAGCGACCGCGGGGGAGCGGCGGTGCTCGGTGGCGAGTCCGACGGCATCGATCCATCCGGCCCTCTGGGGTGGCAGCATGCTCGGGCGCCCCGCATCCCGAGCGCCGTCCGTTCAGCGGGTGTGTTTTCACGGACCGCGCTCGGTACGCTACGGAGAGCAGTCGACTACAGGCAGGGGCGGTCAGAGTGCCGGACGGTTCGTGGGACATCGAGGAGTTCATCGTGGCGGTCCCGCTCGCGACGTCGACCCTCGTCGTCTACGAGCGGGACGTCCGCTCCTTCGCCCGCTGGGCCGGCAGCGCTCCACGTCAGGCACTCGGACCCGCTGACGTCGACCGCGACACGGTCCGCGCCCACCTCGCCGAGCTCGCAGCGGCCGGGAAGGCGCCACGGACGATCGCGCGGACGATGGCGTCGCTGCGCCGCTACTTCGGCTGGTGCGTCCGCACCCACCGCGTCGGCGTCGACCCCACCACGGGTGTGCATGCGCCGACCGGGGCATCGAGGCTGCCCAGGGTGCTGCGATCCGACGAGCTGCACGCCGTGCTCGACGAGCCCCCGACGAACGACGATCCCCTCGTCGCCGCCCGCGACGACGCCGTGCTCGAGGTGCTCTACGGGTCCGGGTTGCGGGTCTCGGAGCTCTGCGGCCTCGATGTCGACGACGTCGACCTGGATCGCTCGCGGCTCACCGTCTGGGGCAAGGGCGCCAAGCAGCGGATCGTGCCGCTCAGCGGACCGGCCCGGGACCGCCTCGGCGACTGGATCGGAGTGCTCGGCGCCGTGGGAGCCGACGTCGGGATGCGCACCAGGTGGCTCACCGAGGTCGCAGGTGCCGTCGACCTCGGCACGGACGCGCCGGCGCTGTTCCACAACCGTCGCGGTCGTCGCATCGGAGCTCGCGACGTCCGCCGCCTGCTCGATCGCCGGTCACCGGTCCCGACGCACCCACACGCGCTGCGCCACACCTTCGCCACCCACCTCCTCGACGGTGGCGCCGACCTCCGCGTGGTGCAGGAGCTGCTCGGCCACGCCGACCTCGCGACCACGCAGATCTACACCCACGTCAGCAAGGACCGACTCCGTCGTGTCTTCCGAGAGAGCCACCCGAGGGCCTGATGACCACGCGAACGAGGATCGACGACACACGGACCGAGGTCGAGCTCGAGCGGTTGTGGCGCGCCTACAAGCGCTCCGGCACCACGAGGGCTCGTGAGGCGCTGATCGTGCACTACTCGCCGCTCGTCAAGTACGTGGCCAGCCGCCTCGCCGTCGGCTTGCCCCAGAACGTCGAGCAGTCCGACCTCGTCAGCTACGGCATGTTCGGGCTCATCGACGCGATCGACAAGTTCGAGCTGGAGCGCGGCTACAAGTTCGAGACCTACGCCATCTCGCGGATCAAGGGGTCGATCCTCGACGAGCTGCGATCCATCGACTGGGTGCCGAGATCGGTCCGCTCGAAGGTGCGCCAGATCGAGCGCGCGTACGCAAAGCTCGAGGCCCAGCACCACCGTGCCCCGTCGGACGAGGAGCTCGCCGCAGAGCTGCGGTGGACCGATGAGCAGCTGCAGACGGCGCTGAGCCAGATCTCCAACGTCGGCCTCGCTGCGCTCGACGAGATCCTCACGGGTTCCGGCGAGCGTGGCGAGGCGATCACCCTCGGCGACACGATCGCGGACCGCAGCTCGCACGGACCGATGGGGGCCTTCGAGGTGGCCGAGACCCGCCAGCTCCTCGCACAGGCGGTCAACGGGCTCCCCGAGCGCGAGAAGATCGTCCTGACGCTCTACTACTACGAGAGCCTCACGCTCCAGGAGATCGGGCGCGTGCTCGGGGTCACGGAGTCACGCGTGTGCCAGATCCACACCAAGGCGGTGCTGCACCTGCGCAGCCGGTTCAACTCGATGGACCGCATCCCGAGCTGAGCGGGGCGCCGCCGGCGGGAGCGGCCCGCTCCTCCCGGCCCCCGCAACGACCCTTCCCCCGAGCAGGCCAGCCCGCGTCGCACAGCTGGGACGCGCGCCGAGGCAGTGGTGGAGGGTCCTGTGCGCCGAGTCGTCGTCGTGGTGGCGATCGCTGCGCTGCTGGCGACGTCGATCGCATCGCTGCCGGGGGGTGCTCCACCGGCGTCGGCGGGAGCTGCGATGGGGCTGTCGACTCGACGCGCCGCCCGCCCTCTGCGGTCGTGGTCCTCGACGACGCTCCTCGCCGTCCCGGGCGGAGCAGACCCAGGGCGTGCTGGAGCGCTCCGCTACCGCCCGCCGGTCGACGCCCCGGTGATCGACCCCTTCCGCGCTCCCACGTCGCCGTACGGCCCGGGCAACCGCGGCATCGAGTACGCGACCGCTGCGGACACGCCGGCCAGATCGATCGGCGAGGGGACCGTCACCTTCGCGGGTCGGGTGGCGGGCAGGGGCGTCGTCACCGTCGCGCATCCCGATGGGCTCCGTTCGTCGCTGACCGGGCTCGGCACGGTCGTCGTCGCCGTCGGCGACCTGGTCGAGGGCGGGACGGTCCTCGGACTCACGACCACCGTGGTGCACCTCGGCGTGCGGAGGGGCGACGAGTACCTGGACCCGGCGACGCTGTTCGACTCCGGTGGGCCCCCGCGACATGCGGTGCTGGTGCCGATCCCACGGTCCCGCTGATGGTCCGGGCATCACCCGCCGACTACACTGCCCCGTCGGCCCGGAACCGGGTCGATCGGGACGCGGCACCGCCGCTGCCCGCATCCACAGACCAGAACCGCCCGGGCGCTCTCTTCGGTCGCCGACCCCACGTGGTCGGTGTCGCATCCGGGTCTCGCCGAACCGAAGGGAAGGAGCACAACGTGGCCGCAGTCGTCACCATGAAGCAGCTGCTCGAGGCGGGGGTGCACTTCGGGCACCAGACCCGGCGCTGGAACCCCAAGATGAAGCGGTTCATCCACTCCGAGCGCGGTGGGATCTACCTGATCGACCTCCACCAGACCCTCGCCGGCGTGGAGAAGTCGTACGTGTTCGTGCGCGACCTCGTCGCCGACGGCGGCACGGTGCTGTTCATCGGGACCAAGAAGCAGGCCCAGGACTCGATCCAGGGCTACGCCGAGAAGTGCGGCATGCCCTACATCAACCAGCGTTGGCTGGGCGGCATGCTCACGAACTTCGAGACCATCTCCAAGCGGGTCGCGAAGATGAAGGAGTACCAGCGCATGCGTGACTCCGGGGAGTTCGACGCGATGCCCAAGAAGGAGGCGCTGCTGCTGACTCGTGAGCTGGACAAGCTCGAGCGCAACCTCAACGGCATCCGCGACCTCGAGCGGCTGCCCGACGCGGTGTTCATCCTCGACACGAAGAAGGAGGACATCGCGGTGACCGAGGCCAACAAGCTCGGCATCCCCGTGGTGGCGGTCGTCGACACCAACTGCGATCCCGACGTGATCCAGTACGTGATCCCCGGCAACGACGATGCGATCCGATCCGGCAACCTGCTCAGCCGGGTGATCGCCGACGCGGTCGTCGAGGGTCGGATGATGCGCTCCAAGACCCACCCCGAGGCGGCACCGCGTGAGCGCTCCGCCGAGGAGCAGGCCGAGAAGGCCGCCGAGCAGGCGCGAGCACAGGCGGAGGCACGCCAGGCAGCGGCCGAGCGCGACGCCCGCGTGCTCGCCGCCCGCAACGCGCCGGGTCCCGATGCGCCAGCGGCCGAGGAGGTCGTGGTCGAGGAGGTCGTGGTCGAGGGGGTGGCTGCATCAGCACCCGCCGAGCCCGCAGCAGCCGAGGCCGCGCCGTCGGGCGAGGCACCCGCCGCCGAGCAGACCGAGGAGGACTGATGGCCGAGATCACAGCTGCGGAGGTCAAGTCGCTCCGCGACGCCACCGGTGCCGGGATGATGGACGCGAAGAAGGCGCTCGTCGAGGCCGACGGCGACCGTCAGAAGGCCGCGCAGATCCTTCGGCAGAAGGGCCTGAGCAAGGCAGCGACGCTCGAGGACCGGGAGAACAACCAGGGGGCGGTCGCGATCGCCGCCGAGGGCAACGTGGCTGCGCTCGTGGAGCTGAAGTCGGAGACGGACTTCTCGGCGAAGGCGGAGGACTTCGTGGCGTTGACCGAGAAGCTCGCCGCTGCGGTGCTCGCCGAGGGAGAGGGCGCGATCGACGCGCTGTCCGAGGAGATCGACAGCCTGCGGATCGCGAAGCGCGAGAACATCGAGGTCGGCACCGTCGCCCGGTTCGAGGCGGCCGAGGGCAACGTGCTGGACGCCTACCTGCACATCCAGGACGGTCGTGGCACCAACGGCGTGCTGCTCGAGGTCGCCGGTTCCGACATGGAGACGGCGCACGAGATCGCACTGCACATCGCGTTCGCCAGGCCGTCGACGCTCACCCGCGACGAGATCGACGCCGACCTCGTCGCGACCGCTCGTCAGAGCTTCGAGGAGCTCACCCGCAAGGAGGGCAAGCCCGAGCAGGCGGTCCCGAAGATCGTCGAGGGCCGCCTCAACGCGTGGTACGCGGACCGGGTCCTTCCGGAGCAGGGGATGTTCGGGGACAAGGAGACGGTCACCCAGCGCCTCGGCGACGGTCGGATCGTCCGGTTCGCCCAGGCCGTCATCGGAGCCTGATCGTGACGGCTCCCCGCTGGAGCCGGGTGCTGATCAAGCTCTCCGGTGAGGCGTTCGCCGGCGATGCCGGGTTCGGCATCGACGGGGAGGTCGTCTCCTCGATCGCTGCCGAGGTGGTCGAGGCGAAGCGTCGCTTCGACGTCGACGTCGCCGTCGTCGTGGGTGGCGGCAACATCTGGCGCGGGATGACCGGTGAGGGTGCGGGGATGGATCGCGCCCAGGCCGACTACATGGGGATGCTGGCCACGATCATCAACGGCCTGGCGCTGCAGGAGACCCTGGAGCGCCTCGGTCAGCCCACCCGGGTCCAGACCGCGATCCAGATGGCCCAGGTCGCCGAGCCGTACATCCGGCGCAAGGCGATCCGCCACCTCGAGAAGGGTCGGGTGGTCATCTTCGTGGGCGGCACCGGCAACCCGTTCATGACGACCGACACCACCGCGGCGCTGCGGGCGGTCGAGATCGACGCGGACGTGATCCTCATGGGCAAGAACGGGACCGACGGCGTGTACACCGCCGATCCACGGATCGACGACACCGCCCAGCTGCTCGACCGCGTCAGCTACATCGATGTGCTGAACCGTGGCCTCAAGGTCATGGATTCGACCGCCATCTCCCTGTGCATGGACAACGAGCTGCCCATCTGCGTGTTCGACCTGTTGGGACGGAACCTCGAAGCGATCCTCTCGGGACACCACGTCGGGACGCTGGTGTCGTGAACCGGCACCTGTCCTGATCCGGCGGGTCAGGAGTGTCCCACCCACGGTGTCCGGTTGTGGGAGGCTGGCGCGGTGAGCGACGAGTTGAGCGATGCCGTGCTCGAAGCGGCCGGCGAGCAGATGGCGAAGTCGGTGGCCCATGTGCGCCACGAGTTCGGCGGCGTGAGGACGGGGCGGGCGAACCCCGGGCTCGTCGAGAAGCTCCCGGTCGACTACTACGGCGCGTCGACCCCGTTGCAGCAGCTCGCGAGCTTCTCGGTCCCCGATGCCCGGATGCTCGTCATCACACCGTTCGACAAGGGGTCGCTGGGTGCGATCGAACGTGCCATCCAGGACTCGCACCTCGGCCTGAACCCATCGAACGACGGCGTCGCGATCCGCCTCGCGTTCCCGCCGCTCACCGAGGAGCGGCGCAAGGAGTACGTGCGGCTGGTCAAGGGCAAGGCGGAGGACGGGCGCAACGCCGTGCGGGGTGCCCGTCGGGATGCCCGCAAGGACCTCGAGGCATTCGAGAAGGACGGCGACATGTCCTCCGACGACCTCCGCCGCGCCGAGTCCGAGCTCGATCGGCTCACGAAGCGCTACGAGGCGGAGATCGACGAGGCGCTCGACGCCAAGACCGTCGAGCTGCTCGAAGGCTGAAGGACGGAGGAGGACTGACATGACCGATCACGACGACTCCGATCCCCGCCGTCCTGGCGACGATGCCGGGCGGATCGAGGAGCCGCGCTCCGAAGGCGTCCGCATCATCGGCGCCCAGGAGGCAGCGGACGCCGCAGGCCGCTCCGGGACCGCACGCCGTCGTCGCCAGGGGGAGAAGCGCTACGGGGATCGGCCCGACGCACCGGACTCGACCGACTCGTTGCCGACCGTGCGCATCTCGACGAGCGACCCCGACGACTTCTACGACGACGCCGGCCTGGGGGCGTCGCCGGTCGTCCAGCCCAGCTTCGACGAGCCGCGGTGGGCCGATGACGCTGCGATCGGCGGCGGGCACGCGCGAGCGCTGCCGGCCGATCCCGAGCCCGCTCAGGCGTCGTCGTCGGCGGACGCGCAGGACGAGAGGCCTCTCGCGGAGGAGCCCCGTCGCCCGGACGTCAAGGGGTCGGGACACGAGGACCTGTCGACCGACCCGTTCGGTGCGCCGGACGACTCGTTCGTCCTGCCGCACTGGACCGAGCCCCCGACCGGTCAGGTGCCACGGGTGGTGGTCGGCGACGACCTGTTCGACGAGGAGGCGTCGGGGACGCACCCCGCCACGCCACGTTGGCGCGATGAGGGCGAGCGCGACCTCGGGACCGACTTCGACGACCTGCTCGAGGACGCCCCACGCCTCGGTGCGCTCGGTGGTGACCGCCTCGGCGACGACCCCTTCGGCGACGACCCGTTCGACGACGACCTCGGCTTCGACCCCGAACCGGAACGGGATCCGATCGAGGCGTTCGCCCCCGACGACGAGGTCCTGATCGCCGACCGTCCCACGATGCGCCGAGCGAGGGCGCGACGCACCGAAGCCGACGACGCCGCGCACGGCTCCGGTGGTCACGGCGGTGGCATCGGGGGCGATCGGAACCTCGTGATGGCCGTCGCCGTCGGCGTCGGGCTGGTCGTCCTCGGTCTCGTGTGCTTCTCGCTGGGAGGGCTCGCGACCACCGTCCTGGCGTGCGTCATCGTCGGCTTGGCCGCCTACGAGTTCTTCGGCACGGTCGAGGACCACGGCTTCCACCCCGCCGCGCTCCTCGGCCTCGTGGCGACGGTCGGGCTGCTGCTGGCGACCTACACCTCAGGGCTGATGGCCTACCCGGTCGTCCTCGCCCTGACCGTGGTCCTCGGCCTGGTCTGGTACCTGTGGGTCCAGCCGGGCCAGCAGTCGGTGATCGACCTGGGCATCACCTTGCTCGGCGTGATGTGGATCGGATTCCTCGGTTCGTTCGCGACCCTGTTCCTGGGCCTCGGGAAGATCGTGCAGGATCGCACCGGAGCCTCGTCGAACATCGGGATCGGGGTCCTCATCGCCGCGGTGGTGGTCGCGGTGAGCCATGACGTCGGCGCCTACTTCGTCGGTCGCTACATGGGCAAGACGCCGTTGTCGGCCACGAGCCCGAACAAGACGCTCGAGGGCACCGCCGGCGGCGTGGTGACCGCGGTGATCGTGACGGTGGTCGTCGTCGGGGCGTTCAGCATCGCTCCGATCGGCGGGGACATCTTCCGCGTGTTCGTCTTCGCCCTGCTGTGCGCGCTGGTCGCTCCGCTGGGTGACCTGTGCGAGTCGCTCGTCAAGCGGGACCTCGGGATCAAGGACATGGGCAGCATCCTGCCCGGTCACGGTGGGGTGCTCGACCGCTTCGACGCCCTGCTGTTCGTGCTGCCGACGGCCTTCCTCGTCACCCTGCTGTTCGGCACCTGGACCCACTGACCCGCCGGGCCCGGCCACCCGCGGCCTGAGCGCCCTGTCGGGTTCGGCGTCGCGCCGCGGTCCTCCGCCGGTGGCCGTCGATACGATGGCGCAGCACATGACCACTGTCGCCCTGCTCGGCTCCACCGGCTCCATCGGGACCCAGACCGTCGACGTCGTCGCCGCAGAGCGCGACCGATTCGAGATCGTCGCCATCGGTGCCGGCTCCGATGTGGACGCGCTCGTCGCCCAGGCGGAGCAGCTGCGCCCGGAGCTGGTCGTGATCGCCGACGTGGAGCGGGCGTCCGAGCTCCGTGCACGGGTGCCTCCGGGGACGGTCGTCGACGCGGGACCTGCAGCGTTCGCGGCAGCGGCGACGTCGGCGGAGGTCGTGGTCAACGCCGTCGTCGGCTTCGCCGGTCTGCCCGTCACCCTGGCCGCCCTGGGTGCCGGCCGGCGGCTCGCGCTCGCCAACAAGGAGTCGCTCATCGCTGCCGGGCCGGTCGTGCGTCAGGTGCGTGACACCCCCGGCGCCGAGATCGTCCCGGTCGACAGCGAGCACTGCGCGGTGCACCAGTGCCTCCGGTCGGGCGCAGGTGGGCGTCGTCTGTCGCGGATCGTGCTGACCGCATCAGGTGGGCCGTTCCGGGGCCGGAGCGCGGCAGAGCTGAGCGACGTGTCGGTGGCCGATGCGTTGGCCCATCCGACATGGAACATGGGGCCGAAGATCACCATCGACAGCTCGACGCTGATGAACAAGGGCCTGGAGGTCATCGAGGCGCACGAGCTGTTCGACGTGGACTACGACCGGATCGAGGTCGTCGTGCACCCGCAGTCGATCGTCCACTCGATGGCGGAGTTCACCGACGGCGCCACGATCGCACAGCTGTCGATGCCGGACATGCGCCTGCCGATCGGCTACGCGCTCGCGTTCCCGGACCGCATCGGCACGGCGTTCGGCTCGCTCGACCTGACCGGGTCGATGGAGTTGACCTTCGAACCCCCGGACCGGTCCGCCTTCGCCTGCCTGGACCTCGCAGAGCGGGCCGGCCGCTCCGGCGGAACCGCTCCCGCCTGGATGTCGGCGGCGAACGAGGTGGCCGTCGATGCGTTCCTCGCAGGGCGGATCCGCTGGAGCGCCATCGCCGAGCTGGTCGATGCGTCGATGCAGGAGTGGGACGGCGCAGATGCCGACACCGTCGAGAGCGTGCTGGCCGCCGACGCGGCCGGCCGCCGTGCCGCTCGGGAGCAGCTCGACCGGGAGGTGGCGGCGTGACCGTCGACGGCGCTCCGCAGCAGCCGGACGCGCGGGCCCAGCCGGACCCCGGCGACAACGTCGCCGGTGCTGGCGCTCCGGGCCCGCAGCCAGGTCACGATCCGGCGATGCTGGCACAGGAGCAGGCGGAGATGGGCGGCGTGATCGGCACGCCGCTGACGCGGGCGCTGCGCCTCGGAGCGCTCCTCGCGCTGCTCGTCGGCCTCGGCGTCTGGCGGGGCCTGCCGATCATCATCGTCATCCTCGCGATCGTGGCGATCATCTTCCTCCACGAGCTCGGCCACTACCTCGCTGCCCGGTGGTCGCACATGAAGGTCACCGAGTTCTTCATCGGCTTCGGCCCTCGCATCTGGTCGTTCCGGCGTGGCGAGACCGAGTACGGGATCAAGGTCATCCCGGCCGGTGCCTACGTGAAGATCCCCGGGATGACGGCGATGGAGGAGCTGCCGCCCGAGGACGAGGCGCGCAGCTACCGACAGGCCCCCTTCCACAACCGCTTCGCCGTCGCTGTCGCCGGCTCGACGATGCACTTCCTGATCGCGTTCGTGCTGCTCGTGGTGCAGTTCGCCTTCATCGGCCACCCCGACGGCGACCGTTGGCAGATCGGCAACATCTCTCCGGGCAGCGCTGCTGAGGCGGCCGGGCTGCGCCGCGGCGACGAGCTCGTCACCTTCGACGGCCGCAAGGTGACGAGCTACGACAGGTTCCGGTCGATGATCGGTGCGGAGCCCGCCGGGACCGTCGAGGTGGCGGTCCGTCGTGGCGGCCACGTTCGCACCATCCCGGTCACGCTCTCCCAGCGGACGCGCGTCATCGGCACCATCGGCGAGGACCTCGAGCTGGTGGACAACGGCTCGGAGCTCGTCGTCGGTGCGGTGCTCGACGACGGCCAGGTCGCCGCGGCCGGGCTGCGCCCCGGCCAGCGCGTGGTCGCCCTCGACGGCCGGCCGGTGACCACCGCGGCCGGCGTCGCCGATGCGATCGCTGCGGGTGCACGTTCAGGTGCTGACAGCGGCTCGGTGAGCGTCACAACCGAATCCTCGGGGTCGACGACGGTCCACACCGTCGACCTCGGGTCGTCGGTCGCGACCGTGGCACCGGCAGCCTTCCTGGGAGTCGGCTCCCGCTCGGTGCTGCGCACCGATGCGCTGCCGGCGGCCGTCGTGCACTCCGCCGGCGAGTTCGGCCGCTACGTCGGCGTCACCGTCACGGGGACGGCGAGGGTCCTGTGGCCGCCCAACATCGCCCGGTTCCTCACCTCGACGGTCACCGGGGGCGCCCCGACCAACACGGTCGACCGCCCGACCCCGGCCGCGAGCTCGGCCTCGTCGAGCTCGGAGCGCCCCGTGTCGATCTTCGGCATCGTGCTGCTCGGCTCGGAGCTCACCGCTGAGAGCTGGAGCAACATCGTCGGCCTGCTGATCGGGTTGAACATCATGCTCGGCGTGCTCAACCTGATCCCGCTGCTGCCGTTCGACGGCGGCCACGTCGCGATCGCCGTCTACGAGAAGGCTCAGGAGCTTCGCCGCCGGCAGACCCGGCGCTACCTGTCCGACGTCACCAACATGGTTCGCATCGCCTATCCGGTGATCGCAGTGCTCGGCGTGCTGTTCCTCGCGGCCACCTACCTCGACCTCACCAAGGGCGTCAGCCTGTAGCTCCGCGCGCCGTGGCGGGCCGTAGTCTGGGACGGCATGGACGCTGGAGCAGTGACCTTCCCCCGACGCTCGACCCGACGGATCGATGTGGGGTCGGTTCCCGTCGGCGGCGGCGCTCCGGTGACCGTGCAGTCGATGACCACGACTCGGACCTCGGACGTGGAGGGCACCCTCCAGCAGATCTACGCGCTGGCGGCCAACGGTGCCGACATCGTCCGCTGCACCTGCAACGAGATCGAGGCGGCCGACGGCCTGGCACGGATGGTGCCTCGCAGCCCGCTGCCGATCATCGCCGACATCCACCACCAGTACCGGATGGCGCTGGCAGCCCTCGAAGCAGGCGTGCAGGGGCTGCGGCTCAACCCCGGCAACATCCGCAACCCGACGCACATCAAGGCGGTCGCATCCGAGGCGCGGGACCGGGGTGTGCCGATCCGCATCGGCGTGAACGGAGGGTCGCTCGATCCGGCACTCTACGACCAGCACGGTGGAAGGGTCACCCCAGAGGCGATGGTCGAGTCAGCGATGCAGGAGATCGCCTACTTCGACGAGGTCGGGTTCGACCTCATCAAGATCTCGGTCAAGGCGTCGAACGTGCCGCTCATGGTCGAGGCGTACCGCCAGCTCGCGGACGCGACCGACCATCCCCTGCACCTCGGCGTCACCGAAGCCGGTCCGCTGCCCGACGGCCTCATCAAGGCGACCGCGGGGATCGCGACGCTGCTGGCCGAGGGCATCGGCGACACGATCCGCTACTCGCTCACCGCTGACCCCGTCGAGGAGGCCAGAGCGGGACGCACGCTCCTCGAGTCCTTCGGGCTGCGTGAGCGCCGCAACGTCGACCTCATCGCATGTCCCAGCTGCGGGCGTGCCGAGGTGGACGTGATCAGCATCGCCGAGGCTGCGCGCGACGCGTTCGCCGACCGGCAGCTGCCCTTGCAGATCGCCGTCATGGGCTGCGTGGTCAACGGGCCGGGCGAGGCTCGTGACGCGGATCTCGGCATCGCCGCGGGTCGCCACCGCGGCCACCTCTTCGTCAAGGGCACCAACGTCGCGGTCGTCCCAGAGGACGAGATGGTTGCGACGCTGGTCGAGTGGGCGGAGTTCATCGCCGAGCACGGCACCGATGCGGCGCTGGCTCGCGTCGACGTCGAGAAGGCCCGCCGTGAGGCGGAGAAGGACCGCTCGGCGCTCTTCG